>JAYEGG010000391.1:0-1817 GCA_034658995.1 Methanobacteriota archaeon
TAGCGGCAATGGCAGAAAAAATGGCTCCGACGGAATTAAAATACTTCTTGGCGATCCTGAGCGGGCGATCCTGAAACTTTCGCTGCCGATGATCGTTGCCATGTCTGTGCAGACGCTCTACAACCTCGTTGATGCGGTCTGGGTCGCAGGTCTTGGCGCAGACGCTCTTGCTGCGATCGGTTTCGCATTCCCGCTCTTCTTTGCGGCGATGGCGCTATCCAACGGGTTGGGCATCGGTGGCGGCTCTGCCATATCTCGCAGGATCGGTTCACAGGATAAGAAGGGCGCAGACAACGTAGCGGTTCACACAATTACAATAATGCTCTTGACCGCAGTTCTCTTCACGATACCGCTATTTTTCTGTGCAGAGGGGTTGTTCGTTATGATCGGTGCCGGAAGGACGGTCGGTCTGGCTGTCGCTTACGCACAGGTCATATTTGCCGGCAGCATCTTCATATTCTTCACAAACACCGCAAACGCCATACTGCGGGCAGAGGGTGATTCGAGGCGAGCCATGTATGCGATGGTGCTTGGTGCGGGCATGAACATCGTGCTGGACCCAATCTTCATCTACACCCTAAAAATGGGAATCGCAGGAGCTGCGTGGGCTACAATCGTCTCACTCGCAGTTTCATCTATCCTCATGCTTAACTGGATGATCTTCAAGAAGAATATGTATGTATCATTCAAATTCAGTGGTTTCAGATTCGATAAATCAATTGTTCGGGATATCTTTGGAGTCGGCGTGCCGACAGCGGTTATGCAGCTCTCAATGACGTTCACACTCCTGATAATGAACGTAATAATCGTTATGGTGGACAATACTGATGGGGTGGCGGTCTATACAACGGGGTGGCGGGTGGTCTCGATAGCAACATTACCGCTTGTGGGAATCGCAACAGCTGTTATATCGGTAACCGGGGCTGCTTTCGGAAAACACTCTTTTGAGAAGGTGAACATCGCCCATCGCTATGCGACAAAGATCGGTTTTACGATAGAGGCGGTGATAGCTGCGGTAACATTCATCTTCGCACCACAGATTGCTGCGGTCTTCACATATACGGAGGGTGCGGCTCATATCGCACCGGATCTGATAACCTTTCTCAGGGTCGCGAGCCTCTCCTACGTGACCGTGCCGTATGGCATGCTCTCTTCCTCGCTTTTTCAGGGCACAGGGAAGGGGATGAACGCCCTGGTTGTCACAGTCCTGCGCACGATCATTTTAACACCGATATTCTCATTTCTGCTCGCTTTTAACCTTGGCATGGGGCTTAACGGCATCTGGTGGGGACTGGTTGCGGCAAACACCATCGGTTCGGCTGTGGCATTCGCATGGGCGAGACTCTACCTCAGGAGGCTCATCAACTCAACAGCACCACGCCCCCGAACTCCTCCCCCCTCGAATCCGCTGTGAACGCCATGAATGCAAGCACACACCAGATCACTGCGCCCGCGAAGAGGCGGATGTATCCAACTTCTAACCCCCATAACCTCTATTGATCCATCGTTTGAGCGTTGCCTGCGAATTATGCAACAGCTTCCCCCGGATTTCGGGTGGGGGATCACAATCGAAGTGCGTTAGTCAGTTTTCGACACTTTTTATTATTTTCTGGGACGATTCGAAAACCGCAGAGGGACGGGAGAGAGAAACAACACCCCTCTGCGATCCTCAGCGTCCTCTGCGGTTAATCTTTTGGGACCAGTATCAATTTGGGGCACTGGGGATTTGACCGAAAAATCCAGTAACACTGACCGGGATCCGGGATGTCCGGGTAGCATACGTTCCAAACCGGCACCTATGAGATTATCTGCCAGAT
>JAYEGG010000392.1:0-1813 GCA_034658995.1 Methanobacteriota archaeon
ATAATGCCACAATGCATATCGATTAAAGCAGATAGCTATATATAGTAGTATGACCTAACATACCCACATGGTGTCATTGAGAAAGAAGAAGATCAAAGGTCACATCTATTGGTACGCCGTTGAGATGGCAAGGGTTGATGGCAAGCCCAAGCAGGTGTGGCAAAAGTATCTCGGAACTGCGGAGAAGATTGTTGAACTGAAAGAAAGGGCAGCAGAACTACCACACATCAAGCTAACATCCTTCCAATATGGAAAAACCGCCGCGCTCCTTGCCATATCCGAGGAACTGAACTTCATCGACATCGTAAACCGGCACACCAACAAGAAGAAGATGGAGGGCTTAACGGTTGGCGAATATCTCCTGTTGAACATCATTGGAAGGTGCGACGGGGCATTATCAGAGAATGCTATGCAGAAATGGTTCGATAAATCATCATTGAATTTGCTGTGGAAGTTTCCGCACAAACTTACCTGCCAGAACTTCTTGAACCACTATAAATACATAGACCACGAAACCAGCAGGAAAATCGAAGATGATCTGTGCAAGGCGCTTATCGAGAAAGGTATGACACCCCGGATACTTTTTCTTGATGAAACTAACTGGTTTAACTATATCACGAAAGGAGAAGAGCTGCCGCAGAACGGGAATAACAAACAGTACAGGAACCATATGAAACAGGTGTGTATGGGGCTTGCCGTATCCGAAGATAATGTGCCATTCATGCACGAAGTCTATGAGGGGAATAGGCATGATTCGAAGATATTCCCGGAACTGCTGGATGCACTCACGCAACGGCTGACCAATCTGAAAATAACGACTGATGACATGGTACTGGTCTTTGACAAAGGTAACAACTCGAAAGTAAATATCAAAGATGTAACGTCCCAGATGAATTTTGTAGCTTCTGCGAAACACAATCAAGCGGAAGAACTTTTGGAGATATCGCTTGACGATTACAAATATTTGTATACGAATTCGAAGGGCAATGAGATATACGGCTACAGGACAAAGCATGAATTCTTCGGGAAGGAATTTACTACTGTTGTCCTCTACAGCGCTGCCTCGTACAGAAAACAGATGGAAAGTTATGAGAAAAGCAAAGCAAAGATGATGGAGAAACTTGCCGATATGCAAAGAAGGCTTGGAAGCAACAGAGGGAAGGAACGAGATGCCGGCAGCGTAGAGCGTGAGGTGAGTGGGATCATTTACACGGATTTCAGATCGGTGTTTGGGTATAAAGTTGGCGCGGTGCCCGAGGGCAAGAAAAAGCCAGCTCTGGAGGTGTGGATCAAAGATGATGTGGAAAAGACGCGTTATACAGGTTTTGGAAAGACTATTGTTTTTACTGATATGCACATCTGGCATTCCAAAAAGATTGCAAAGACCTACAATCAGAAATATCTTGTCGAAGATGATTTCAAGCTGCTGAATGATGTACTTCTTGTTCCGGTCGGACCGATTAACCATCACAAGGATTTCAACATCCGAGCGCACATTTTCTTATGCGTTGTAGGTATGATCTTCTACCGGTATCTGGCATGGAAATGCAAACATCTTCGATTGAGCATTACGCGACTTGTTGATGAGTTGGAGGGGATACGTCTTGCTCTTGTGCAGAAGAAGACGGGCAGGAATGTCATGGTGATGGTTGAAGAGATGAACGCAAAACAAGCTCGATTATTTTCTCTGCTGGATATAGGGAAATTTATGGCAAGTTAGGGAAATCGGTGGCAGGGGGGTTTATGTTTTGATAGGTCATACATTGATTGGGTTGGCTGATAGTGTTTTTCAGTGCATCTTTGAAAGTCAAGT
>JAYEGG010000393.1:0-8100 GCA_034658995.1 Methanobacteriota archaeon
ACCTCTGCGTCCTCTGCGGTTTAATATTCCATACCATAACCGGAGCCTCCTGAAGTGTGAAAAAGTGCTTGTAACTCGAATTACCAAAGAGCCAAAAGTATATCGCCAGCCCCCACCCGGAAGGGCAGTTTTTACTCGATTTTTTGTGAAAAAATCGTTTTTCATGGCGATCACCTAACTCAGCAGATGATCGATCACAGACCCAACTTCTATCAGGAATTCATCGAGCGTACCAGTATTCCTGATGACATGATCCGCCGATTTGAGGGCTTCACCAAGACCCCACCTCAGTTCACGTTCGTCCCGCGCTTTCAGCGCGTCCGGATCAGTGACGGTGTCGGATCGTTTTCTGCGGGACATTCGATCCAGCCGGATATCAATCGGCGCAACGATTGATATCAGCATAAAATCATCCCCGAACTCCTTTCTGAACAAATCCACCTCTGCAAGTCCCCGGATGCCATCAATCACCACGATATCCGCATCGTCTTTGAGTTTTCGGATTGCTGGCACGGAGCGCTTCGCAATCGCATCCATCCCTTCTTCCGCCCTCAGCCTGTCGCCCACGCTACCGATCTTTGTGTCGCTCTGGTCAAGCCCGCATCTTTCTGCCTCCGTCCGGACGACGTCACCCATCACGATCGCCGGAATACCACGCTCGCGTGCCAGCTGGGCTGCTCTGGATTTGCCTGACGCCGGCATGCCCACAAATGCGATGATCCTCATATACATGACATCGGCTGGTCACAACCCTTAAATGTTGGGATTGCAAACATAACATAACACATCATGGATGATGTATCCGGAGACCCTCTCTGAGACATCCGGACATGAGTGTGTTACGCCGTGCCGCTGTGGCTTAGCCCGGTAAAGCAGCTGATTCGTAATCAGCAGATCATGGGTTCGAATCCCATCAGCGGCTTTTTGAAGCGCCCCCCCCAAACTCGCACTGTTTGTTGGGGCGGTTTTTTGAATTTGCATTATCGGAAATTAGACGTCTCAAGAGTGCGTTCTTAAGAATGCTTTATGTAAGATGGTTTCTTATCCCACTGCATGAAACGCGGAACTCTGCCATGATCTATGCACGGTAACGTTTTTGGCTGATCATGTAGCTGACGCCGAAGCGTCATGGGAAGATTCCGGTTGGAGACAATTCACTGCGGCACAGTATCTGCAATACCTGTGAAGAGGTGAATATCGGGACGCAGGAATTGTATGCGCGGAACGATGAATCGCTATACACGGGCTCTGTACTTAAGTGCGGGGTTTGGTGACTTCGGAGACGGTCATGATGCTTTCGCGTATATGGGGGTCGGGTTGGGCGCGTGACGAAACGGCGTTCTGGGGTGCGCATTCATCCAATCTCCGCATGAAATGCACCTAAATGTTTATATAACAAAAAAGCTTATATAACATGAGTAGTTTTAGATTCACGTTCCAAAAAAAATGAATATGACTAAAGGAGGATACACGAAATGCAAACCGGCAGATACGCCAAAACAAGGAGTAAAACTGTGATATTCGAAGAAAAATATGGTGTAGATATAGAAAAGTTCTCTACGACATCAGATGTTGAGAAATTTATAGAAGATAAAATTGGTAGAGAACTGCGAGTCATCGAACTTGGTGGCCATGGTGTTGTATCCACCAGAGGTAATATATTTAAGCTAAGAGATTACGATATAAATCGTATGTTTGACGAGACAATAAATTCATAGATAAGGTAACAAATTTTATGGATATAGAGGGAGTTTTTGAGTTCTATAGAACTGAATTTGTGCCTGCATATTCCGATTTGGTTGGATACATCGGCGACAAACCCCGTCAGATGCTAATTGAACTCGAAAATACATTTGCACACATATCTCAATATTTTAATCCTGAATTAGATATTCAAGACAAAGATAAGAATCTTGCTAAGGCATATGATCATTTAGTTCGTGTTACATTGGACTGTTATAAACTGCTTTGGGTGAATATGTATGAAGAACTGGAGGTGATAGAAAAAGACGAATCTATTCGAAAACTCGGTCTTAATATATCCGAAACAGAATTTCTCACCAAATTCCAGAAACTTAGAAAATTGGCACAAGAAGCTAGAGAAATGGAGATGACATCAGTGGGGTTGGGACCTATAGAGTCCCTTGATAAGTATAAAGAAGTTGTAAAAGAGAGTTATGAGTTGATAGGTGCGATGGATAAGAATAAAATACAAGAGATCAAATCACTGAAGAGATTTGTCTCCACTAAGGAATTTATTGTAGGGATAATAGCAGGTTTGATTTCCGGATACTTGTTACATTTGTTTACTGCATCTCCTGCCCCGTAAAACATGTGCAGAACTCACATTTTCCAATCACCCGCCACACAACTGTCCGCGCTTGCACCAACGCGCGACCCCCATCATGATGCCCGCAATTCATTGCTGGGTAGGCGACTGGATTATAAAATTGCCTAAAAATTAATTTGTTGAGACAATAATACACTACCGGGAAACGCAGGTATATATGCCATCGAGCCAGATGCCGTACACGACTATAATGACATATTGTGCAGAACTGATACCGGTGAGATAACATGCAAACATTCCTGATATTACTTATATTATACATTGCCACATTGATTGCGATCGGATGGTATTTTGCAAAGAAACAGCGAACTATGACCGATTTCTGGATCGCGGGTCGTGAGATCGGGACTTTAAACATAGGGATGTCTGCGGCGGCGTCGTGGCTCACTGCGGGTGCGTTGTTTGGTGTTACCGGGATGTTTTTATCGATCGGGATTGGATCGGTCTGGATCTTTGTTGCGCCGAATATTATTGCGCTTGCACTGATCGCTGTTCTTGTTCCGCGGATCAAGCGGCTCCCGTCGCTCACACAGCCTGAACTGATCGAGATCAGGTATGGTCCGGTGCTGCGGGCGCCGATTGCGATTGCGATCACGATCGTGATGATCCTCTTTGCGGTCGCGGATTTCAAGGGGTTTGGCTATGTGCTGGAGGTCTTCTACGGCATACCCCCGATATACTCGGCAGCGATCATGGTCATCGCAATCTCGCTCTATGTGACACTCGGCGGTCTGCGGGCGGTCATCTGGACCGACACAGTCCAGTTCATATTCCTTGCAGCTCTTGCGATTATGATTGGCGCACTTGCGCTCTTCACGCCGGCGCACGGGCAGGACGTGTCCGTATCAGACCTGTTCGGCGCTATGGAACCTGGTTTCTGGAATCTGTTCGCACTTGGCGGGATCGTTGGCGTCTTTATCATGCAGATCGCCATGCTTCCGGGCTGGGTCACAGAGCAGGACCCGTGGCAGCGCGTATGGGCGGCAAGAGACGTGAAATCAGCCCGGTCTGGAATGCTTATCGGCTCGGTGTTGGTTGCGGTCGTGTTCGGCGCATGTTTCCTTGCGGCGATCGGGCTGCACTCGCTGTATGAAGTGCCCCCTGATCCGCATGTTGCCGAACAGTTGTATCTCACATTTATCCTGGACACGTTTGCATCATCGCCTGTGCTAATCGCAGCGATCGCAATCGGCTTTGCTGCAGCCTCAATGTCCTGCGCAGACACGTTTGCGACATCGGGCGCATCATGCTTATCAAGGGACATCTACCAGCGGTTCATCAAGCCCGGCGCGACCATGGGCGAGATGCGAACCATCAACCGCATCCTGATCGTGGCGATGGTAATTGCCTCTGCCGCAATCAGCATGCGTGTCGACACCATACTGGATGCGGTCATCATGGCAACCGTCATCGGCACCGCCTCATATTTCCTTCCGATCATGGGCGCACTCTTCTGGAGGCGTGCAACCGCACAGGGCGCACTTGCAGGGCTGGTTCTCGGCGGCGGCACCCAGATCGCACTGATCATTGCGGAAGCTACGTATTTTGGAAAATTAGATGATATTTCACCATTTCTCATTGAACACGGCGTTTTAATCGGGGTATTGGTGAGTGCAGTCACGTTTGTCGGGGTATCGCTCGCAACACCGAAACCTGATGATCGCAGGCTTGCCCCGTTCTTTGCCGACGTGGCAGAGCGTTTCCTGAAGAAGGCGTCCGTGGACCGGAACGATCCCGCATACAAGCGGTTCAACGGCGGGATTAAGGAGTACGCTGCAGGAGAGCGCATCCATCTGAGCGCAGTGATCAGGACGAAGAGCGGGGTTGACTGGGGCAGACTGGTCGTGAAACTCACAGATACCGGTGCATGGATTGCGCCAAGCGGAGTTGAGGTTGCATACCGGCTGTCGAGCACCGACATGCTCGCGTGCCCGAGGATCGTGCACGGCGGCGAGGACCATGTGTGGCTCTTTGCAGAGCCTGACGCGGATCAGGCGGATGACATTCGGGCAGAGATGTTTGCGGCGTACCGGGAGGTTACGGATGTGGCAACCGGGTCCATCTGATATGCGCCATTCTTGCGATAGCCGGATTCGCGGTATTCGTGATAAAATCAGTAGCGGTGGAACACTAAGGTGTTGAAATGACCCGATATTTTGAGGTGACACAGAGGGACTGCGCGGCAAGGATCGGTAGACTGATGCTGGACCAGCGAATCCGGACACCCGCTATCCTGAATTCCGAATTGCTGCGCAGGCATAAGGGCAGCATCATCGACTGCGGATGTGTGTGGGATGATCGTGTGATTGAATCGGTGGATCCGGGGAAACTGCTGATACTGCCCTATCAATCGCTGCCGCGGTATGCGCCGCAAGAACTGATCGATCGCGCTTCCAACTCTTCAGACTCGCTTAACCGCTCATCCGAACCGCCCCGTAGTCTTAGTGATGGTGCGACAGGCGAGGTGGTTCACCCGATGCAGACCGCCGCACCTGAAAGGCGTGATCTGTATGTAATCGGTGCGGCAGCCCTGCTCGAGAATCAGGCGAGGTTGCTCACACGTACCGTGCTAAAGCTGAAGAACAGCACCAGTCCTGACACCGCCATGTACGCTCCCGCGCTCGCAACTCCTGAGAATCTTGCAGTGCTGATATATCTCGGGGTCGATCTTGTTGATGACACCGCTGCGATCATAAAAGGATACCAGAATCGGTATCTGACACGCGATGGAGAAAAACCCATTGATCGACTCCGCGAATTCCCGTGTGCCTGCGAGGTCTGCACAAAAACCGGAACGCCGGAACAGTTGCAGAGCCTGCCAGGACCGGAGCGTGCCAGACTGATTGCGCGCCACAACGTCATCAAACTGGACGAAGAATTAAGATTGGTGCGTGAATGCATCCGTGACGGGGTCTTACGGAACTATGTGGAGAAGCAATGCAGGTCCATCCCGTATCTCACGGCGGTTCTCAGATTACTGGATCAGGAGCACACATATCTGGAAGAAAGAACCCCCACAATGCGGAAAAGCACCCTGATCGCGAACACCGCCGACTCACAAAATCGCGTCGAGGTGACCCGGTTCGCCGAGCGGGTGCTCTCGCGGTTTGCTCCGCCGGATCTGTCAGACACAGGCACTCTGGTGATACTCCCATGCTCCGCAAGAAAACCGTACTCGTACTCAAGGTCACATGCAAAGTTCATCGATGCGCTCTCAGGGTACCGGCGGCAGGTCCACGAGATCATACTGACATCGCCGCTCGGGGTTGTTCCAAGAGAGCTTGAGACTATTTATCCGGCGGCTCACTATGATATCGCTGTTACGGGGCAGTGGGGTCTCGATGAGACTGCGTGGGTAGCCTCGTGCCTGCGCGGGTATCTTGAGAAACATGCGTACGAAAACATCATAGCGCATGTCAGCGGCGGGTTTGCAGAGGTCTGCAGGATGGTGGAGCAGGATCTGGGGGTCGAGATCACGTATTCCGCAATCGATGGTAGAAGCCCCCTCGCTGATGATTCTCTCGCCCGCCTGCGAGAGGCTGTCGTGAGCAGCATATCGTCGCAACAAGCGAAATCAAAAGCAAAATCGAAATCGAAATCACACAGCAAAGTATCCCGGCTCCGAACGATTCGTGCGATCGCTGATTACCAGTTCGGACCAGGGGTTGGCGAACAATTGATCCCGGACCACTCGCAGATAAAATCGAGCAGATCCGGGTACTGGATATTTGCGGACGGCGCACGAATCGCAAGCTCCTCCGGATATGGCACGCTTTCGCTCACGCTTGCAGGAGCAGCCCTGATGCCCCCTGACATCTACCGGGTCCGGATCGATGATTTCCTGCCGAAAGGATCAGTTCTTGCGCCCGGCGTTGTCGAGGCAGATCCACAGATCAGGCAGATGGACGAGGTGATCGTGCAGGGCAACATGGCGACCGGGGTGGGCAGGGCGATGATGAGCGGACCTGAGATGGTCAGGTCAAGCCGCGGGCTTGCCGTTGATCTGCGGGCGGTAGAAGGGACGTGATCACGTTTCAATCCAGCAACGGTCTGATTTAAACTTGACGCCTGTTATGCGCACGGCTCTGGACTGTGTTCCCGCGTATATGTTCTCAGGTCCGGTTCGGATTCTGTTTCAGTCATGCCTTGTCACCACATAATATCGAATTGAGTTTCAATCGTTCTGATCACCCCAATCTCCCGTCTGAAGTAGCCGATCATTCTTTAACAGCCACAGCCACAGAGGCACAAATTCGATAACATTTTCCCCAATTGTTTCTTCTTTCAGGGTGTCTTCAGTTATCATGGTAGATTTTTTCAGATTAAAATACTCCATAGCCGCATTCAATGCTCTCACTTCCATGGTCTCCGATTTACCACTTAAATCCCAGCAGACCTGGACAAGCGCCCCAACAGCCAGCCCTGATTTAACCACAAAATCCACTTCCCACCCTTTTTCATTCTTCCAGTAAAAAACCTCGCTCCCCCTTCGTTTGAGACTAAGAAAGACGATGTTCTCAGCAGTCCGCCCCACATCCTTTGAGAATGTGAACCCTATTGCATTCCTTATGCCGCTATCGATACAGTATATCTTCTTCTGGCGTGACATCTGCTCTTTCAACGAATACGAGAAGAACGGAAGAGTTTGCACCAGGCAAACCTCCTCAAGAATCCGGATATAGTCTAAAACGGTGTGTGGCGAGATTCCGAGCGTGTTTCCCAGTCTCCGTGCGCTCACCGGTGCTGCGACGCTTGTCAGGAGCAGGTGGCTCACCCCCTCAATCTTCGATGCGTCACGCAGGGAATAACGCAGGAGGACGTCCCGCGCAATTATCCCGGTGAAATAGTTCTTGAGTTGCTCTACCTTGAACCGCTCCAGCTCCTGCAGAACAACCTCCGGAAAGCCACCATATCTCATGTACCCGGACAATTTCCGTTTTATGGCAGGTTTCTGATTCAAGAGATATCCCGGTGTTTTATCGGCGAGATCAAGTCCAGTGAAGGTAAGATACTCACTAAAGGATAGCGGGTATACACCAGTTGTGATAACCCTTCCCGTGAGAAGAGACGAATACTCTTTCTGTAGAAGAGCTGACGATGATCCGGTTATGATGAACTTTACGTCTCTGTTTTTGTCATACATCTTTTTAACCCATGCTTCCCAGCTCTGAATGTTCTGGATCTCGTCAAAAAAGAGAAAAACACGTCCCACGGGTCCCTGCTCTTCGAGATAGATCTCATAAACCGTCTGTAGAAAATCCGGGTCCTTCGCGAAGGGGATCAGCGCGTTGTCATCAAAGGTGATGTAACAGATATTATGGGCGGAACCTGTTTTCAGGAGATGCTCTATCATCTGGTAAAGCAACGTGGACTTACCACTGCGTCTTACCCCCATCAGAACCACGATCTCACGCATATCGAGCAAAGGGATGAGATTATCCATGTATTCCATTCTTGGAATGGAATCGGGTACGCTTTCACCATACCACCAGCCATTCCAGAATGAGAGCGCCTTCTGTATGATCGCCGTGTCCATCATGAGTTATTCATAAATTGTTCTGGCACAACTGCTTAAATAGTCTTGCATCATACTGCACAGATTCTTATGTTTTTGTGCAGTACAGTGCACGGATGAAAACGATGTCGCAACGGTCTGATTTGAACTCCGTTATGGACATGTTAGAAAGCGCGTACGTGTTTAGCTAACCATAAGATTGCAGCTAAACACATGCAGAACCACGAGATTACAC
>JAYEGG010000394.1:0-1797 GCA_034658995.1 Methanobacteriota archaeon
GTGTTTAACCGTTTATTTCCCCTCCGCGTCCCTCTCTCGCACTCTGCGGTTAAATTCCCGGGTTGGTTGCGGTATGCTCCATGTTCTGGATAGTCCCTGCATAGTGAAGTCCTCCGATAGTGGTTTTAGGTACCTCGAGTAGTTACCGCGACTTTAGGATTTGGATATCACAATACTTACGAAAACCCAATCGCGCTCAGGACACCGTCCCGGATCGTGTCGATATCGATTCCGCTGACTCTCAGCACCACGTAAGCGCCGATGAATGTGCCTGTGATGCTCCCGAGGTTTGCGAGCGCTGCAACCAGTATCACGCGGAAGAGGTTGTTTTTCATCATCTCGTCAAGGGTCTCAGCCTTTGCGATACTGCGGATCTCGTCGGGAGACGGTTTTCGTATCTTTGCCTCGACGATGCCGGCAAACCATCCTGCCGCGATTAGCGGGTTTAGTGAGGTGAGCCATGCGACGCCAAACGCTGTCAGTACTGAGTACAGATGCCCGCGGGCGATCACTACGCCAAGCCCGCTCAGGACGCCGTTGATGACAAACCAGTACCCGAATGCAACGAGCAAACGATCGAGCGGGGCGGTCATCAGGAGCAGCGCAAACATTGCAAGAACCAGGACGATCATCCCGTATCCGATGATCTTTCCGATGGCAAACCGTTTCTGTGGCACGATTAGTAGTTCGCGTATATCAGGCAGCTTCTCGGGATGCGCGAGGTACTCCTGAATGCCGCTTCTGTGACCTGCTCCAACGATTGCAACCACTTTCCCACGGTTTTTAAGATCGAGAAGGTTCTTTGCGATGACCGCGTCCCGCTCCCCGATCAGCACGCCTGCGGTGGTCGGTGAAAACGCTTTAAGCTCTGCTACAAGTTGATCGACGACACCCTCCTCAGTGACGGCGTCCATATCGATCTCTTTTCCTCCAAGTCCGAATAGCCCGCCAACAAGCGCACCAAGCATCTTTATCTTCTCAAAAAACCCCATTTTTGCCAGGAATCGCTGGAGCGTTATCTGAATGTCCCGGTCCACGAGCGCGATCTCTGTTCCGAGCTCTTCTGCGGCATCGATCGCTGCTATCATCTCTGAACCCGGTTTCACATCCATTTCAGATCCTATCTTGTTCTGGATGTATGCCAGAAAAGCATGGACGAGGAACAGCCCCACATTTCCGCTGCTCAGGATGTCTTTCGCGGTCACATCTTCGGTCTTGCCTTTGAGTGCGGCATATCGCCCGGGACAGAGTTCGATTGCGATTACATCGGGCTGTTCTCTTGCTATGACCTCTTTGACCTCTTCAACACTCTTATGGGAGACGTGCGCCGTTCCTATGAGCACGATCTCGGGTTTTACCTCGGGTTCCGGCTCTGCCGTTAGTGCTGGCTGCACTATCTCGGTCCCGGATGGATTACTCGAATAATCGGTGTATGTGACCTGATAGTGAGCCGGGTCATGCGCGGGGTTTTCATCGTTCATCAGATCGATCAACCGCCTCGCAACTCGTCCAGAATCTCTTTTGCACGCTCCGGGCGCACCATTCTCTCTTTTGCCATGACCGCGGCAACCTTATCGATCATCTCACCTTCAGCGCCAGCCATAATCGCAATATTGCGGGCGTGCAGTGACATGTGCCCGCGCTGGATGCCTTCCGCCGCAAGCGCCCGAAGCGCTCCAAGATTCTGCGCAAGCCCCACAGAAACCATGACTTCCGCCAGTTCCCGTGCGGTTTTTGCTCCGAGAATCTTCAGGGACACCTTTGCAGCCGGATTGGACGATGTCGCCCCGCCGATGA
>JAYEGG010000395.1:0-1794 GCA_034658995.1 Methanobacteriota archaeon
CGCAGGATCACCACTCGTGCCGACTAACTCGATTCGTATGTCGTGTTCGATCTCTATTCCCTGACCCGCATACAGCATCCCCTCGATCTCTGTCGTAAATGGTGTAGGTGGTGGTGGTGGTGGTGGAGGGGGTGGTGGTGGCGGGGTTGATCCGGACGAAGCACATTCATGCAGGAGATATGGGTAATACCGGTAATTGCGCACCCCGTCATTGTCCCGGTCCTCAGCAACATGGAGCCAGAGACCTTCTGCGATGTTAACATCAGAATCAAGGAGGAGCCGGATGCTCCGGTCACTACTCAGCCGAACCGATTCGGACGTAACCGCCTCCGGATCCAACATGCCAACTCCGCTATCGACAACTGTAACCGGATCGTCGTCGATTAAGATTGCGTACTTGAGTCGTACAACATTTGTATCAGTGCCGCGGAAGATTGCAGTCACATACACGCTGAAGATGGGCACATTGCACTCCATGCCGATATCCTTCTGATATACAAAAGTGCTCGTTGTCGAGACATCAGTCACCCCAACAGTGTACGCTCCGGGGGAGCCATCAATTAACATGGCGTTGTCGAAGCAATCTCCATCACTTAGCGGCTGGATAACCGAGGCTTCCACCTCCACACCATCCTTTTCGAGTGCAAGCCAGACCCGATCGCTCCCAGGATCGATCTCCCGTGCGATCAGGCGATACCCGTTTCCGATGTCCCAACCCTCGCCGGTTGCGAGCGTTATTATGTCGTCCGTGTCCATTTCACAAATGATCGGCGATAACACGTACGGCTTGCCATTAATCGCCATGCATTTCTTTCCAAACCACCCAACCGCAAAGTATTCGCCAATCTCAAGGTTCACATAGCCCGACTCGACCCGGTACGCAGTGTAGACGAGATCACCGCAGTCGATTGTGTCTGGTGCTGCGGCGGTCGTTGTGAGCGCATCCGACATCAGGTTCCGGTCCACATCGTAATAGAGTCCGGCAAAATTTTGGGCAGTCCATGTAAACGGGGCTATCTGGAATGTTGCATCCACAACTTCACCCCGTATCTCAACAGTCTCTGCGCTCGCGTGCATGACAAACGCCATAACCACGAGCACAGCCAGTATCTGTGTAAGTTTGGTCATATATCCTCCTTTTTGGTACACCTGCCAGAATGTCTGCAACGCAGATCGGCAGGTGAGCAAGCAATCGCGCAAAATGTTCTGACCATTCTCCACATAATGGTCGTATCCTTATTCCATGCGCGTATTTATCGATATATCGACAAACACAATTTAATACGTGCAAGTCATAGTACTTAAGTATTTCGATTCATGGGATGGTTTTGTGATATGGTGCAGAACTTCACAACCCGAAGGTCGGGTGTAACCAGGTATCCCCATCCCCTCATTGTAGTTGGATAGCACCATTCCCCCCATCGATCTGCGAGGAAAGTCGCTCAAGCAGCTTTTTTTGGGGGTTCCAAAGTTGAGTTCAGACTCTTGTCCGTGAAATGTGATTCCGTCATGACGAAACTACCGACGTTTCAGCCATAAACTTAAACATGAGTCCCGCACCCTTCAAAATACACATCAAACACGACGTTAAATATGAAAGCCTGTGGTCGAGTGGTCAAGAAAAAGCTTTTATAGTATGGTTGTGTGTTGATAATACACGGTCAGGAGGCAACTTCACTACTGCTAAATACCCGGGAGTTTCAGATCCGTGACCGTAACTATGATAGAGGTGGCACAAATGAACATAAGAATAAAGCAACTGGTATTCGGATTCTGTGTAGCGATTGTGGTGAT
>JAYEGG010000396.1:0-1790 GCA_034658995.1 Methanobacteriota archaeon
CCACCCTTAATGTCCCCTATCAGCTCATCCAGTTTGGAGATGCCAAGATTATATGTCATAAATGCTGCACCCAATTCCTTATCATTCGATTAATTGTATGTGTTCATATAAAAAATCATCTGTATGCCGACAGTGTTGTTTGTTTTGCGCTTGCAATCACGTTATCCACGGTCTTCCACGAATGCCGCACAACTTCAGGGAAACTCTGGTGCTCGGAGAACCATTCCCGCAGGAAACGTATGGTCTTTGGATCGGCTGGATATCCGCTGCCAAAGTCGCCAAACTCCTCTCGCAGGGCTGCAATCGCGCGGTCCCTGTGCACCTTTGCGATGATGGATGCTGCAGCAACGATCGGGTATCTTGCGTCGGCTTTATGCCGCGCAGTCACCCTGAACGTGACGGGCGTCTGGCATTTCTTCTGCACGTTTCTGCCGAATCGCTCCTCCTTAACGTCAGCCGCATCCAGAAACGCATGATCCGGTCCCAGGTTCTCAAGCACCCTGGCATGGCAGATGACCATGACCTCGTTCATCGTCATGATGGTTCGCAGTTCATCGATCTGATGCGCGCTCGCATCAAGCACGAACCAGTTGTCGGCGGTTTCTTTGATGCGCCCGGAAAGAAGCTTGCGTTTTTTAGGAGCAACCTTCTTAGAATCTTTTACCCCGAGTTCCTCGATCAGATGCAGTTTATCCTCGTTGATCAGGACGCCTGCAACACACATCGGACCGATCACAGGTCCTTTGCCGGCTTCGTCGACTCCAGCGATTTTCATGGTTGATCATGATCAAAGGGTGTGTTAAACCCAGGCCCCCACAACAAATAATATGTCCCGACGCCACAAGCCAGTAACATGTCACAAAAAACACTGGTCACATGCGGGCTGCCTTATGCAAACGGACCCGCGCACATCGGGCATCTCAGGACCTACATCCCGGCTGATATCTTTGTGAGGTCGCTTCGGAAGCAGGGGGAGGACACGGTCTTTGTATGCGGGTCTGACGCGCACGGCACCCCGATCGTGATCAATGCAGAGGAACTCGGCATAACGCCATCAGAACTCGTTGAAAAGTATCATGATCACTTTGATCAGGTGTTTAAGTCCCTGAACATAGTATTTGATGAATTTGGCAGCACAGAATCACAGACAAATCACAACCGAACCATAGACATCGTAAACCGGCTCATCGATGGTAATCACGTATTTCTAAAGAGCATCGAGCTTGCATACTGCCCGACATGCGACAGGTTCCTGCCGGATCGCTATGTTGAAGGAACATGTCCTGATTGTGGCGAGACAGCGCGTGGAGACGAGTGCGATCAGGGATGCGGCAAACATCTTGAGCCAGGTGAGATTCTCGAGCCAACCTGTAAGATATGCCAGAGTAAGGCAGAATACCGGATACAAGAACACTTCTTCTTCAGATTATCAGATTTTAAAGATTTTCTTTCGGAACATCTTGACAAACTCGAAGGAACATCGAATGCAAGGAACTATGCGCTTGGCTGGATCGATAACGAACTCAATGACTGGTGTATCACCAGAAATCTTGAGTGGGGTGTCTGTTTTCCAGATCATGAAGAACTGGTGGTCTATGTCTGGGTCGATGCTCCGATTGGCTACATCTCGTTTACCGAGGACTGGGCAAACAAGCATGGGGTAGACTGGAAAGAGTACTGGATGAACCCGGGCGGCGATACTGACATCATCCACTTCATCGGCGGAGACATCATCTATCATCACTGCATCTTCTGGCCCGCTATGCTGAAAGGGGCTGGATACACGCTTC
>JAYEGG010000397.1:0-8044 GCA_034658995.1 Methanobacteriota archaeon
CACATATTTTCCAAACCCCAACACAAACCTTATCTCAACAGCAGTAGATGAATGCACGAGGTGGTTTCATGGAGCAGGAATTGTATAATAAAATTCTGGTTGCAACAGATGGATCGGCTAACACTGCAAGAGCGGTTAGATACGGCATCGAACTTGCCCGTGTCGCTAACGCAGACGTTTGCGCCGTGTACGTGCTCGACACGAGCGCATTTGCATCCATGCCGATGGATGCCGCATGGACAAGCATGTATGAACTGCTACGCGCCGAAGGTGGCGAGGCACTGAAGTACGTGGAAGATAAATGCAAGCAGTCTTCAGTACCGTTTGAGGGCGTCGTCCTGGACGGACATCCGGCACACGAGCTCGTTGATTATGCAAATGAGAACGAGATCGACCTGATCGTGATGGGAACTCTCGGCAAGACCGGGCTTGACCGGATCCTCCTTGGAAGCGTCGCAAGCACGGTCGCCCACACATCGCGCATACCGGTAATGATCATCCGCAGCATTGATATTGAAGAGGAAACTGCTACTGTTGCTGATTAATCAGTGTCAAGTGTTTTTCCGCGAATACGCTCGAGGATCCCCTCTGAAAGCTGTTTCTTAAGTTTCATGTACTCAACCCCTGACAGACCGATCTGCTCTAACACGGCGTTTCGCAGGAAACACGGTTTCGTGAGTTTGCAGCACCAGATCAGCGTCCCGAAGCATGTATGATCTCCGAGTTCAAGCGGCGTGCCGCGTGAGAGCTCTACCTTCAGGTCTGCAAACTCTTGCGGCGTCATCCCGTATCGTTTGAGCACCCCATGAATCGCGCACGGTTTGACTGGTAAGCAGCAGAAAGTGAGCGCCCGGTCGTCCCCGCCGCCGCAGATGTGCTTTGGTGCATTGTACCAGCCGGTTCGCTCCTGAAACATGGTTGCTTGCTTAACAACAGTGTTTATCGCGTCAGAATTCTCCAGCGTGGCTCTTGCAAGCGAGACCATGTCCGCTCCATGTCCGAACATCGCTTTCGCGCTCACAAAATCCACGACCGAATTATTGCCGATGATCACCATGTCAGTCGCGTTCCTTGTCACCCTGATCGCACGGTGATCTGCGCCCGCACCCGGTTTCATGGCATCGATATGGATGGCGTCGGCGCCTGCCCGCTCGATTGCCACTGCAAGCTCTTCATCGTCAACGACGCCGGACCGGGTCTTCACGCACAGAGCAACCCCGGTCTTCCTGACGCGGGAGATCATCGATGTTAATCTATCAGGATCGCGCAGAAGAGATTCTCCCGCGCCAATGTCAGTCATCTCGGGCTGCCGGCAGTGCGCGTCGATCTCGAGGATCGCGCCACACTCTTTTGCGAGAAGTGCCGCCTCGAGCAGTGGGTTTAGCTCTGTGCTGCGGACGTTTAATGCGATCGCGGGCGGATTTTCCATCTCCTTCAGTTGTTCAAGCTCGCTTTTCAGATGCTCGATTGGTTCGGGCGTTACAAACTCGGCACGCCCCCGTTCCCTGATCCGGGCTGCGGCGTCGTTTGTCGCATCATCCAGATTGTATCCACCAAGTATCGCGAGTCCTGCGCTCATGGCAACTTTCCTGACAAAAACTGAGTCAGCGATGCCAGCCATCGCCGCAAGTGCAACCGGATTTCTGATGTGCGCGTAACCAATGTGTATGTCAAAGCCAGTCAAATAAATGCCTCTCTTTGTTGGTATTGAAAGTGTTGCATATCAACGTTGTGGTGCCAGATTGTGGTGCAGAGTTGTGTGGCATAGTTAGGGGGTATGGTTGTGGATCATGATGCCTGCAAACCGTCGCGTAATATTGGAAGACGAAAGTCCGGCATCGCAACCAGCACATAGATTTATAGATACGCGGCAGAAGACCTCGTTACTTGTAGCGGGGATGAATGCCGCACCAAAGCCTTTAAATACCCGCGTGTCGAACACAATCTGTCTCGCAAGGCTGAAAGTGCTGGCGAGATGTTTGCGAAACCGTATGTACGCACGGACTGTGCGGAATTTAAGCCTGTGGAGATGCGCCGTTGGGCGCCCCGTGAAGCAGGAAGCCCCGTTACTTGTAGCGGGGAGGAAGTCACTAACGAATGGTTCCAAGAACCGATGTGCTCATACCCCGTGCGGGGGTTGCCCAGCCAGGTCAAAGGCGCTAGGTTGAGGGCCTAGTCTCGTAGGAGTTCGTGGGTTCGAATCCCATCCCCCGCATTTTCCATTTCCCAAAACACTTAATTTCAAGTAACTACATAAATTAGGGCGAGGTGAATTTTCATGGAGTGCAATCCAATACCCGGATCGGTTATATTCAACGCTGTAAAAGATAAAAGCTGCATCATCATGGCGTGCAACACCAGAATCATCCCTGGAATCACGAAAGGCATTTTCCGGGCTGCAAAGGATCTTGATTCCGCAGTCATGATCGAACTCGCGAAATCGGAGTGCAATCAGGAGGGCGGGTACACAGGACTTACCCCGGCAGAACTCTCGATGCGGACGTGCGCGGCTGCATGCGAGGTGGGGCTTGACATCTGGGCGCTACATGCTGATCATATCGGTGTTAAGAAGGGGACGGTCGAAGAACTTAATTCAGTTAAGGAATTGATCGCAGCGCAGATCAAAGCTGGTTTCACCAGTTTTGCGATCGACGCTTCACATCTCTTCAATTTCGATGGCAGGACTCCCGCTGAAGAGCTTGCACCGAACATCGATGCGACGATCGAGCTTGCACGGTTCATAGAATCAGAGATGGATGGTCGCGGGTTCGGGCTTGAAGCTGAAGTCGGCGAGATCGGGCGGACCGACGGCTCTGGCATGGTGCTGACAACGCCCGAGGAGGCGGTGGCGTTCATCACATCACTCAATTCGGCAGGTGTGCACCCACAGGTGCTTGCGATCGCAAACGGCAGCACCCACGGAAACATCTTTGACGAGCACGGCAACCCGATCGAGCAGGTCACAATCGACATCCCGCGAACAAAGGCGGTTGCAAAAGCACTCCGGGAAAACGATCTAAATGTCCGGATCGCGCAGCACGGCATCACCGGAACGCCGCGACACATGATTGCAGAGCAGTTCCCACACGGCGACATCATCAAGGGGAACGTCGGCACCTTCTGGATGAATCTTGTCTGGGACGTCCTGAAAGAAGAGCAGCCTGATCTGTACCAGAGGATATGGGACTGGACGGTTACGAAGTATGCAGCAGAAGGGAAGCGGGATATTGAGGTCTTTGGCAAGGGCGGCAAGTTTGCGATAAAAGAGTTCTTTAAGGAGCTTTATTCTCTTAATGATGCGACCGTATCGGCAATCGAGGATCGGGCGTACGAAGAGGCAAGTACATTCATCAGAGCGTTCAAATCCGAGGGATCTGCCGGAATCGTGCGGGAATACATGAAGTCATGAACTCGGTGGTCCTTCTCTCAGCAGGACTCGACTCAACCGTCGCTTTCAAGCACGCGTATGACCAGTGTGAAGACGTTCTCTGCCTGACTTTCGATTACGGTCAGCAGGCGGCAGCAAAAGAGATCGGGTGTGCAACCATGATCTGCGACAAGTTTGATGTGCCGCACGAGGTGATCGAACTGCCGTGGATTGCGCGTTTTGGGGGTGCTCTTACCGGCACGTCAGAACTGCCGCAGATCAAGGAGCACGAACTTGACAGCGAAAAGGCAGTGGAGACCGCCCGCGGCGTGTGGGTGCCTGCAAGGAACCTGATCTTTATGGCTATCGCAGCAGGCTACGCAGAGAACTATGATTACGATTTTATCACGGTTGGTCTTGATTTCGAGGAGGCAAGAACGTTTCCCGACAATACTCGCGAGTTCGCCCAAGCGTTCGATCGTGTGCTCGAATACGGCACAATCAGCAATCTAAAGATAAATGCGCCGCTTATCCACATGAATAAGGTGGATATCGTGCGTCTTGGCGTACTGAATGGTGCGCCGCTTGAACTATCCTGGTCATGTTACAGGTCAGGAGATGTGCCGTGCGGGGTGTGTGAGTCGTGTCTCAGGCGTGCAAGGGCGTTTGCGGAGGTAGGAGTGAAGGATCCGGGGCTTCCGGGTGCAGTCGCCCAGTAGAACCTTTCCACCTAACCACCTAATCGGGTCTTCAACAATCTTTTTGATCAGTCAGAGCCACAAGAATGACCATGCTTGATATTGGAATCATAGGCGGCTCAGGATACACGGGTTGCGAACTGATGAGGCTGCTCCTGCAGCACCCGGAAGCCCGTGTTGGAATCGTGACATCAAGAAGGCTTGCAGGAACCCCGGTCACAGACGTCCACAGGCACCTCGCAGGTTTGATTGATCTGTCTTTCGATAACCCCCCCATATCAGAGATCGCTGATACGTGCGATCTCGTCTTCACGGCAGTTCCGCACGGCGCGGCGATGGATATTGTTCCTGCGCTCCTTGAAGGCGGCGTGCGCGTGGTTGACCTGAGCGCGGATTACCGGCTGCCGGTGCAGGTATTTGAGGAGACCTACGGGCGTGCGCACACCGACCCAAGAGACGGAGACGCGGTCTTTGGTCTTCCTGAACTGCACCCGGAAGCGTCCGGTGCGAGTCTTGTCGCAAATCCTGGGTGCTACCCCACAGGTGCGATACTCGCGGCAGCACCGCTTGCAAAAGCAGGAATGATCAAATACGCAATCTTTGATTCGAAATCAGGAATCTCCGGCGCTGGGGTGGAACCATCCGAGACCTCGCACTACCCGAATCTTGCAGAAAACGTCCGTGCTTACAATGTCACCACGCACAGACATCTGCCAGAGATTGTTCAGGAACTGGGGCTGCTGGAAGGCTCACTTAATCACAACAACGTATTCTTCACGCCACATGTTGTGCCGGTCATTCGCGGGATTCTGACGACTGCACACCTGATTCTGCGCAAAAGTTGTGAACCTGATGCGATTATAGGCACATACCGAGAGTTCTACATGGATAAACCGTTTGTCAGGGTGCGAGATGCAGGAGATGGTCTCCCGAATCTCGCGGACGTGCGTGGCTCAAACTTCTGCGACATCGGGATTGTGTGCGGGGGAAATCGTGTGGTCGTGGTATCTGCGATCGACAACCTCGTGAAAGGCGCCGCAGGGCAGGCGATCCAGAACATGAACCTGATGCTCGGGCTTCCTGAGACATGCGGGCTTCTGGTTCCGCCGCTGTCACCGTGACCTGCGGAAACGAGGGGGCGGTCACACTAACGGCTGGTGTTGCCGGATCTTCTTTCAGCGATACCGGTGATAACATATAACTTGAGACGAGCATAAGTATGTGAATCATGATGAGTATTGCTGATGTACTGCGGCGTGTCGGAGAATCCTCTGCCAGAGAAGTGGTTGCCGAGCACCTTGAACATATCCGCAAGAGTAAATTTAACACGTTCATAACGGTAGCAGAAGATCAATCGCTCACGCGTGCCCGCTCGATTGATTCCGGAGATGCGGAATCGGACGGTAGGCTCTCCGGCGTTCCGATCGCAATTAAGGACAATATATCAACAAACGGCATCCGGACGACCTGCGCATCACATATTCTTGATGGCTACATCCCCCCTTATGACGCTACCGTGATCGAGCGCCTGTACAACGAGGGTGCGATCATCATCGGAAAGACAAACATGGATGAGTTTGCGATGGGGACGTCCACCGAGTCCAGCTACTACGGACCAACAAGAAACCCGCACAACCCGGACTGCGTTCCAGGCGGCTCATCAGGCGGAAGCGCCGCAACTGTTGCGGCAGGCGAGGTTGCGATCTCACTTGGCTCCGACACAGGAGGCTCTGTCAGGTGTCCCGCCTCGTTCTGCGGCGTGGTCGGACTAAAGCCGACGTATGGCGCAGTATCCCGGTACGGTCTGATCTCTTATGCAAACTCGCTGGAGCAGATCGGACCGATCGCATCGAATGTGCGTGATGTTGCCCTGCTCCATTCAATTATCGCAGGGCACGACCCAAGGGATTCTACGTCTGTTAACGCAAGCACGGCGACCGATACCGGCGGCAACAACGGTGACCCGGATGTTGTTGCAGGGCTTAAAATCGGCATCCCTGCACAGTACTTTGGCGAAGGCGTCAATCCTGCCGTGGAGGCAGCCGTCTGGGACGGAATTCACCGCCTTGAGGACGCTGGTGCAACATACACCGAGATCGATATGCCGCACACCGAGTACGCGCTTGCAGCATACTACATCATCGCGATGAGCGAAGCCTCGTCGAACCTGGCAAGATTCGACGGCATGAGATACGGCTTGCGCACCGATGACACCGACTGGATCACAACATCATCCGAGATTCGTGCACTCGGATTCGGGGAAGAGGTTAAGCGAAGAATCATTCTTGGCACCTACTCACTCTCAACCGGTTATCATGACAAATACTATCTGAAAGCACTCAAGGTGCGCACACTTGTCAAACAGGACTTCGATTCTGCCTTTGGAAGCGTTGACGTCCTGATTGCGCCAACAATGCCGATACCAGCGTTTGGGATCGGGGAACTGGTCGACCCGCTCTCCCAGTATCTTGCTGACGTAAATACGGTGCCGATCAACCTTGCTGGCGTGCCATCAGTGTCTGTGCCGTGCGGAAGCACCCGCGGGCTGCCGATCGGAATGCAGATCATCGGGCAGTTCTTTGATGAGTCAAGGATTTTAGGTGTTGCCGCGGCTGTGGAAGCCCGGGTGATGGAAATGAGTGCTATGTGAGATGCTGTTGTGTGTACCCACTTACTTCAGCACATCAACAAGCGCCACCCGCTCAAGCACGAGTTTTGGGATCTTTGCCTCGCCCACCGCCGCAATCTCACGTTCAGTGATGCCAAAGAAGGCGACTATCGAATCCCGTTTCCCGGGCCCATACAGGATCATATCCGCCGCATCTGACGAATCCACAAGGTTTTCAAGCTCGTCTACCACAGCAGCAGGGATGTTCCCCCCAACAGCGACAAGAATTACGTTATTACTGCCATTTCTAACACCCATCAACAATGCTTTCTTGATCTGGCGGTTTCCGGACGCATGCAGCAGTATTTCTAGCCCCCTGTCACCAGAGATGTTTTCAGAGCGCCCCATCGACCGGATTGCCTTTTTTACTGCGGCGATAACGTGCTCTCTGCCCGCTATCAGGTCTGCGTCGATCGCCTGAACCGTGATGCCATATCTTGATGCGATGCCGCCTATCGTGCTTAAGAAAACGCCGGTGTCCGGTATCTCACAGGTTCCAGCTGATAGATATATCTTCATGATTGGTTCGATCAAGATATGGGGCTGCGATCTGATATAACTGGTGGGCAACCGGCAGGGATCTTTGTTAAGTGCGGGGATCTGAGTCAGTCTTCGAATTTTGGATATTGTTTTCCGTTGTTTGGGGTGAGTGCTTGGAATATCTGTCCCCTGCGGGACTCGTTTCGGTCATTTTCTGACTCGACCGGAAAAAATTAAAAAGTCTCTCCGGATGGTTCAATCGATAGTACTTTTTTGACCTTCTTAGATAGTGGTATCGTGAGAGCTCCTGTGCCAGCCCCGATATCAAGCACCGTGGTATCCGAATCGATATACATCTCAAGCCGGTCGACAACCGGCGAACGGTATGCATCATGTCCACGATTGTACCTCGGTGCTTGATCATCCCAGTATCCGTTTATCGAGTCTGCCTGCTGAGCAATGTCGTCTATCCAGCTGGACTCCTGCATTCCCTGCTCCCAGAGTTGTGCCCAGTCTGGTATCATCGTTACTCCTGAAGAACCTCTCCGATCCTATCGCGTGCGAGGTTTGCGATGCACGAATCCGCACCCAGCGGTTGTGCATACAAGAGTTCGATCTCACTTTCGCCGATCTCAACTGTGGTTCGGTTTTCGCCCTCCTTAATCCCTAAAACCCGCGGAATATCCTGTGTGGTGTGAACGCCTGGTGCCAGGAAACAGGGCAGCGCCACAATCTTTTTAACTCCGGTCCCTTCAAAACTCTTCAGCCCTTCGTGAAGGGTCGGGGTGTCCAGATTCAGAAACGCGGTTTTAACAACCATCGTTTCATCGC
>JAYEGG010000398.1:0-8015 GCA_034658995.1 Methanobacteriota archaeon
GAAATAGAGAGACAATGTTCCAAAAACAACTAATGCGCGCATAGATTACACCCGTTGAGCCAATATAATTCGAAAGGAGCATGATATGAATACAAAATTGTTGATACTTCTGTTACTAACATCACTGACCGCTGGATGCATCACCCCTGAAGAGCAGTCAGATAACCAAATATCGGTAATCGTCAGCATAGTCCCCCAGAAGGAGTTTGTGGAGCGCATCGGGAAAGAGAAAGTCTCTGTCATGGTTATGATACCGCCCGGTGCAAGCCCTGTTACTTACGAGCCGGGTCCTGGTCAACTGAGAGATCTCAGCCGTGCGGAGCTGTATGTCAGGATAGGGCACATCCCGTTTGAAAAAGTGTGGATGGATGAGATTATCGCAACCAATCCTGATATGAAGATCCTTGACTCGTCAGAAGGCATCGAAATCATCGAAAACGACCCGCATATCTGGCTTTCGCCAGTGCTGGTCAGGATACAGGTAGAACGTATAGCAGATTCGTTGATTGAGCTTGATCCTGACAATGAGGACTATTATACTATGAATAAGGAATCATATCTGCGGGATCTGGACGATCTTGATGTGGACATCAGGAAAAACATTTCCGGGATAGGTAACCGGAAATTCATGATATTCCACCCGGCATGGGGCTATTTTGCAAGAGAATACGGGCTGGAACAGATACCGATCGAGGTTGAAGGTAAGGAGCCGAGCGCGTCAGACCTCGCGAGGCTTGTTAAGACTGCAAAAGTAAATAACATCACGGTTGTGTTTGCAGCGCCCCAGTTCAACCCTGAGAGCGCCCGCGTCATCGCAGAGGAGATTGGTGGCACGGTCGTATCCATCGATCCGCTTGCAGAGGACTGCGCGGCAAATATGCGCGCGGTCTCGGGGATGCTTGGTAGATATATGACATCGTGACGCCGTACATACAGGTACGTGAAATACGGGAGATGAGAGTATAGCTGAAGAAGTCATCAGTCTGAGGAACGTGTCAGTGCACTATGGAGACCTGCCTGTGCTGGAGGATGTGTGTCTCTCAATCTACCCGCACGACTTTCTTGGCATCATAGGACCAAACGGCGGTGGGAAGACCACGCTCTTAAAGGTCATACTCGGGCTGGTGACGCCTGACAGCGGGGAAGTCAGTGTTTTTGGGGGAGATCCGTTGCAGAACCGGCGATATATCGGGTACGTTCCCCAGCACAGCCTCTTTGACCCGAACTTTCCGATCAGCGTCCGGGACGTGGTGTTGACCGGGCGCGCGGGGCAGGCGCTCTTCAGGCGGTACACCGACCATGACAAAAAACTGGCTCGCAGCGCGCTTGAGATGGTGGGAATGCTCCCGCTTAAAGATAGGCAGATCGGCAGACTGTCGGGAGGGCAGCAGCAGCGGGTCTTTATCGCAAGAGCGCTTGCAGCGGAACCCGGAGTGCTCCTGCTTGATGAGCCTGCAGCCGGCATCGATGCGTGTGTGCAGGCTGAGTTTTATGAACTGCTCGGCAGACTAAAGCAGAAGATGGCGATTGTGATGGTCTCACATGACATCACAGCAGTCTCGGTGCATGTGAGCAAGATCGCGTGTCTTAACCAGAGACTGTTTTATCACGACTCAAAGGAGTTGATGGCAGAGGATCTGGAAGCGGCATACCGGTGCCCGGTAGACGTGATCGCGCACGGCATCCCGCACAGGGTACTAAGAGAACACTGAATAGCACTTAAGCACCCACACAGCCTAATAAGGAATGATCAGGATGGTTATGGCACTGGAATATGGATTCATGGTAAATGCGCTTGCAGCAAGCATTCTTGCAGCCATAGCATGCGGGATCATCGGCGTATATGTGGTGGTGAAGCGGATCGTGTTCATCAGCGGCGGGATATCCCACGCCTCGTTTGGCGGTATCGGGCTTGGATACTTCCTTGGAATCGAGCCTGTGCTCTGCGTGATCCCTTTTGGCATAGCATCGGCACTTGTCATCGGGGAGGTGCGCCGGCGGACGCTGCTGTCAGAAGATACCGCTATCGGCGTTATATGGGCGATGGGTATGGCGCTTGGCATCATGTTGATCGCGCTGACACCAGGCTACGCGCCTGACCTGCTCAGTTATCTCTTCGGAAACATCCTGATGGTGTCGCGTTCCACGCTCTGGGTCATGCTCGCGCTGGACGTGGTCATTGTCACTGTAGTATGGCTTCTGTACAAGGAATTCCTTGCTATAACCTTCGACGAGGAGTTTGCAACGGTGATCGGAATTCCCACCCACAAACTATATCTCGTGCTCCTCTGTCTGATTGCACTGACCGTGGTGATGCTGATACGGGTCGTCGGAGTCATTCTGGTGATCGCCCTGTTGACGATTCCTGCGGCAACAAGCAGACGGCTCACAAACGATCTGCGAAAAATGATGGGACTATCAATCCTCTTCGCAGCCATGTTCTCCATAACCGGTCTGTACCTCTCATATCTCTTCGACCTACCATCTGGCTCAACGATTGTCCTGGTATCCGGGGTCGTTTTTCTTCTCATCTCATCGACATCACCCGGACATAGCTTTAAGTACTGATGGAATGCCAATTAGGTACTAATTATATTACTGCGCAACAGAATCAGCATCGAAATAATAATCATGACATCCGCACGGCTGAACCGCATACAAGGGTCTGCAACGCTCGCCATAGCAAAACTTGCATCCGAGATTGCACAGGAAGGGAAAGATGTGATCACGCTCAGTCTTGGCGAGCCTGATTTTACAACTCCAAAACACATCTGCAAATCGGCGATGCAATCGTTACGCCGCGGTGATACACATTATACGCCGAGCGCGGGCATTCCGGAACTCATCGAGGCGGTCGCAAAGAAATTACACACCGATAACGGTATCGACGTCACACCCGATCAAATCCTTGTGACACCCGGCGCAAAACAGGCAGTCTTCGTTGCTATCCAGGCGGTTCTGGACGAGGGGGACGAGGCGATACTGCTTGATCCGGCATGGGTCTCTTATGATGCATGTATCAAATATGCCGGCGCCCGCACGGTGTGGGCTCCAACCAATCGTGATTTCATGCCCCCGGATCTCGGAGAGCACATCACAGACAAAACAAAGCTCATCATCATAAATAGCCCGGGCAACCCGACTGGCGCGGTATTTAACAGAAAGTATCTCAAAAATATCGCAGACCTTGCAATCGATAATGATATAATGGTGCTATCTGATGAGATCTACGAAAAGATCATCTACGGCAAAACACACTTCAGTATCGGCTCGTTTGATGGAATGCCGGATCGTGTGATCACGATCAATGGGTTTTCCAAGGCGTATGCGATGACTGGATGGCGGCTTGGTTACATGGCAGCCCCGGCAGATATCACAGGGGCAGCCCTCAAGCTACAGTCGCACTCGGTGAGCCATGCGACCTCCTTTGTCCAGCATGCTGGCATAACCGCGCTCTGCTCGGACCAAAGTTCAGTCGATGAGATGATAACAGAATTCAGAGCGCGGCGGGATATCCTGGTTGATGGGCTAACCTCGATCGGATTTAACTGTGGGAAGCCAGATGGCGCGTTCTACGTCTTCCTTGATGTATCAGAGTACGGGGGCGGCGATACTGTCGCAGAACAACTGCTAAAAGAAGCTTATATCGCGGTCACGCCCGGATCAGCATTCGGACCAGGCAGTGCCAATTATGTTCGCATATCGTATGCGGCATCTCGGGGGCGGATATATGATGCGCTGGATCGGATCAGAGATACTATCGCTTGACATGAACAGCGAGCGGACCGAAGTTGGCGAAAACAGGGTCACCAACCGACAGATGCATCGTATCAAGCGTTTTTGACGGCACATTCGCTGCGAGTTTAAATCCACAGTCCAGCTTTACCTGCGAGACCGGACTTGACTGGATAATCTCGGCAACCTTTCCTTTCAGATGGTTCTTTGTGGTATCAGGATGCTTCTGCAACTCGATGTTTGCCGGATCAATATGGACCTTTACCTGCTCACCAGCATGGTAATTCGATATTGCATCAATCGCGGCAGCCCCCACAGCCACAACCACCTCCCCATCTTCGCTTGCAGAGATTGTTCCGGAAAGCACGTTTTCTTTGGTGAAAACCAATGCCAGCTTTCTATTCGTGATCCCTGTGCCTGCATCAGGCGTGCAGACATTCCTGATCGTATCCATCAGATCGTCCACAGAGAACGGTTTGATGATATACTCCTTCGCCCCTGCCTGCATCACCCGATCGATGGTGTCAGGTGATCCAAGCGCCGAGATCGCAATGACATTCACATCCGGGTCGTGTTTCTTAAGCTCGTTTATTACGACAACCCCATCCATGTTCGGCATCACAATATCAAGGGTCACGACATCAGGGCGCTTTCCTGCATCCATCAGCTCGCGATACTTAGTGATGGCTTCCACCCCATCGGCAGCAACCCCCACAATCTCATACATATTAGATGCATCATACGTCTCGATGATCTCTTCGAGCATCTCCCGCATGTACTCCGCATCATCCACAATCATGATTCTCTTTGACATCAGATACAATATATTGGGCATAAACCAAATAAATATATCGGGATCGGGCGGAAAAACTATATAATGGAGCAGGATAAATCGATGATTGGATGAAACGGCTACTGATATTACTCATACTCATGGCGCTTGCAACCGCGCCAGTTGCATCGGCAGACTGCCTGCAGGTCACCAAAACAACCATGCAATTTAATGGCACGGACGCAGTGTTCATCCTCGATTATGAGCTTGATTTTCTCGTGAGGATATATGTCCTGGCATTCGGCAGCGCAAATATTGCACCCGAGATCGAAGCAAGATTCACGTCGTTTGACGAGGTCAGCGTGCGGAAAATCGGCTGTGAACAGGCAACCATTGACGTAAAGAACGTTTCACACCAGAGCAACGAATACTATTTCCACAACTCGCATGATTTTGGCATGACACTTAAAAAACTGGTCGTGGAATTGCCGGACGGGTATTCAAGAACATATCTACATACCAACAAGACTCCGGATATCTATTACGAGCGCGACAGCAGTTAAATCGATGCTTGCCAGCCCTCAATCCTCTTTTTGCTGATCTTGTTAAGTTTCAACGACAGTTTTTCAGGATCGGCAGATGCCATATCTTTCGCAGTTTTTATCCCGGCTTCCTCCAACTGTTTTGCGATTGCACCACCAATACCATCGATTTTGGTCAACTCTGATACTTTTTTCCCCTTCCTTCCTTTAGCTCGTCCCTTCTTTGAGCCAGTACTCTTCGCACCCTTCTTACCGCCCTTCTTACTTTTCTTCGCGTCTTGCTTCTTCTGCCACTCGATGTAGCTGCAATACGGACACCCCATCTCCCATGGACTCTTGCCCTCTCTTGCAATGCGGACGTGGTGCAGCCCGTGCACCTCGCAGACCCGGTCGGTGATAACCAGTTCACCATATCGCGGTGAAGGAAGCGGCAGCGTGAACTTACAGTCCTGATCCGGGTTGTTGCATTTGATGAACCTGCCGCCACCACGGGACAACTTGGCAACAAGATCCGACTTACACTCAGGACATGGTCCGACAACAGGGTCATTCCCGGCTTTCTCGGCAGCCTCCCACTTGAGCTGGTTGCAATACGGGCACCCGATCTCCACAGGGCGTTTTCCGCTCTGCACGATCTGGATGTGATGCATTTTATGCTCCTCACAGACCTTGTCTGTGACAACTATCATCCCGAACCTTGATGACGGGATCGAGAGCGTGAACTTGCAGTCAGGGTAATTACCACATCCGATGAACATGCCAAACCTGGACGGACGTACCGCCATCTCCGCGCCACACTCAGGGCATGGTCCAACGACCTGATCATTATGCAGCCCGTCCCTGAGCTCTTCAGCGATCTTCTCCTGATTACTTACCAGATCATCGAATATATCATCGAGCATAGCTCTTGATTCTTTTATCACAGATTCTTCAGTTATTTTCGCCTCTGTGATGAGATCCATGTCATTTTCCAGCTTGCTCGTCATATCCGGAACTACAACCGGTGTAGCATACTTTTTGAGTGTATCCACTACAGAATAAGCAGTTTTTGTCGGTTGGATCGGGTTTCCATGAACATAAGCCCGGTCATACAATTTCTGGATGATTTCATGACGTGTTGATTTTGTTCCGAGTCCAAGATCCTCCATCACCTTGATCAACCGCGCCTGACCGTACCGCGCAGGGGGTTTCGTCGTCTTGCTCTCGATATTAAACTTCTCTACATCCAGCACCTGCCCCGTCTCAAGATCAGGGAGCAGGCGGTCGTCTGACGTATTGTAGGGATAATACCACCTCCATCCGGGTTCAACAAGCACCGCGCCGTTCGCAACAAAGTCTTCTCCTTTTATGTCAATTATAACCCGAAGCGTCTTCCAGACTGACGCGTCTGCAAAGGTAGCGAAGAACCTTCGCACAACGAGTTCATAGATCTTCCATTCATCGCTTTTCAGTTGTTCCTTGCTTGCAATCGCTACAGGATATATCGGAGGATGATCTGTGGTCTCTTTTTTCCCGGAAGTTGGTTTGAGTGGTTTTTCAAGTAATCTGGATGCGTATTCCTTAAATGTACTTCCAAGAAACATCGAGACAAGCTCTTTCAGGTCAAGAGTCTCCGGATAAACTGTGTTATCGGTTCGTGGATATGAGATGAATCCATTTGTGTACAGGTTCTCTGCGATCCGCATCGCGTTTGCAGGGCTTATCCCAACCCTACTTGCTGCTCTGATAAATTCGGTGGTGTTAAACGGTGTCGGGGGCTTTTCCGTCCTCTTTCCTCGCTTCACATCAGAAACCGTGCCGGATTTTGCATCCTTGACTCTTGCAAGAACCCGGTCAAGTTCTTCCCGGTCCCAGAACCGATCTTTTTTGTGCTTTGATATGAACTGCTGCTCGCCCGGGTGGGTGGCATACAATTCCCAGTACGGTTCCGGAACGAATGCTTCCCGCTCCTTCTCACGATCCACAATTAAGGCGAGAGTTGGTGATTGGACCCTGCCCGCAGACAAGAACCGCTTCCCAAGCCTTTTTGATGTGACCGAGAGATACCTGGTCAATGCAGCACCCCATACCAGATCAATGATCTGGCGCGACTCACCGGCTGCTGCAAGGTTGAAATCGACCAGGCTCAGATTCTTAAAGACCGCCTTGATCTCAGCCGGCGTGATCGCGCTGTATCTCGCCCGGTCCGACGTGACCCCCGGATTCACATCCTTTATTATGTTCAACGCCTCTACACCAATCAATTCCCCCTCCCGGTCGTAGTCTGTTGCTATTGTCACGGTGTCCGCCGTTTTCCCGAGTTTTTTGAGCGCGGACACAATCTTTGTGTTTCGTTTATCAGGAACTGTTATGATGTCAGCGTGGATCAGGTCGCGTGCGTCGGTCTTCTGCCAGCTGTTGTAGGTATCAGGAAAATCAACACCAACAACGTGCCCACTGAGCCCGATCACAGAAGTATCTCCTGACTTGTAAGTGTTTACCCCGTTTACCCTGACCATCTTCGAGGTTTTGTTAAAAAGAATACTCGCAATTCTTTTTGCAGTACTGTGCTTCTCAGTAATAATCAGGTGCATGATGATAGTTACTGATAATACTGTAATATATATGTTTTGAGTGTCCAAATCAAGCTGACAAGTGCATACAAAACAAAAGGGGTATCAGTCCTGATATTCTATAGTCTTTGATCGGTAGTGGCGTGGTGTGCACATTTGTGCACGGTTATTAGGAGGTGATCCAGCCGCAGATTCCCCTACGGCTACCTTGTTACGACTTAACCCTCCTTGCGAAGCCCAGATTCGAATCCTCCATCAGGAAGATCCTCATCCAAACCTCACTCAGATGGTTTGACGGGCGGTGTGTGCAAGGAGCAGGGACGTATTCACCGCGCTGTGTTGAAGCGCGATTACTACGGATTCCAGCTTCATGAGGGCGAGTTGCAGCCCTCAATCCGAACTTCGATTGGGTTT
>JAYEGG010000399.1:0-1765 GCA_034658995.1 Methanobacteriota archaeon
AAGTTTGACCGTTTCCAGCACAGAGGCGCCTTCTTGCAGTTTTTCAACTTCTTTTCCAAGTATCTCACGCGTTTTAGCAATCGTGTTGATGCTTCTTGCCTTGATCATGAAAATCAGGAAGCCGTCATCCTTCAAGAAACACTTCATGTTTTTTAAAGCTATTTCTGCCTGATTACGTTGCGATATATCTTGATAGATGACATCTACCTTGTCCACCAGGTATGAATATTTTTCAGGATGATTCGCATCCGCGAAGATCGGTATCATGTTTGGACGTGACTCACACGCCAGAATGAGATTTTTCATCACTCTTGGAGAGAATTCGAGTGCGTACACGAGTCCGTTTCGTGTAATGTCAGATACGTGGCTTGCGGTGCTTCCGGCTGCCGCGCCAAGATACAGCACCATTGAGGAGTCTGTGATCGGCGGCATAAAACCCTTCAGAATCAGTGCGGCAAGCTTGCTGTGGTGCGGATCCCACGTCCGAAACTCTCCATCCTTGCTGGCGCTGACACTCTGGTCCCTGGTATAAAGACGCTTTTCATCCTGGTATATGCCACAGCCGATCTCGGTATAAGCCATTAGTATTCCTCCAACCTCTCCTGACATGTTCTAACGCATCTAACCAGTCTAACGTAGTGTCTCTCTGACCGGATCCAACAATAAATTGATGTATCCGGCAGCGGTCTTCTTCAAGTCCATTGGGTGTAGATTTTCTTTCGCAAAGTCGTCTGCAAGCTCGCTGTATGAGCCATAGTGCAGGTCGCCGCCGAATTTTGGGGGTCGTTTGACCTCGATTTCAGGAAATCTCGGGAAGATGTGGTATCTGAATAGTTCGATCACAGGATTGTCATCGACCACCCCTTGTGGGCAGAACGAGCGATTGATCTTCTTTTCGACCGCCTTTGCGTCATCATCTACTGAAATGTAATTATCGCTCGATGAAGACATCTTTTCACCATCCAGACCAAGCAGGATCGGGGTGTGTATACATATCGGGGCGATGTGTCCTAGCGACGGCAGTTCCTCGCGTGCAAGCATGTGGATCTTGCGCTGGTCGATTCCACCGACTGCAACATCGATTCCGAGTGCCATGATATCAACCGCCTGCATGAGCGGGTAGATCATCTGGGACACTGTCGGATGCTCGATGCTTCTGGCAACCTCGCTCATGCTCCGTCTCGCCCGGTTCAGCGTGGTGCTCTGCGCCATTTTGAGCACATTCACCGTGTACGCGTGGTCGGTCTGAAACTCGGATCCGAATGCGAATGTCGCTTTGTCAAGCCCGAGCGCGATGAAACATCGTTTATTGTACTCGGCAAGTTCCCTCACTTCTTCAAGCGTCCCTTTTCCGTTCAAATATGCATGAAAGTCTGCAAGCAGCACTGTTATCTTAAATCCGGCATTTTGAAGATCTATAAGTTTGTTTACAGTCAGGACATGCCCGAGATGTATCTTTCCACTTGGTTCGTAGCCTGTGTATGCAGTTGGCGTCTTATCCGATGCAAGCAGTTCGTTCAGACCATCGATGGTCACAATCTCCTGGGTGTTCCGTGTGATCAATTCATATCTGTCCATCGCTTCACCCATTGGTTGTGATGGTATTTTTAATGTTTCATGGCACCCGGCTAAAACTTAGAAGCGTCATTGGCTCTTTGGTAATTCGAGTTACAAGCACTTTTTCACACTTCAGGAGGCTCCGGTTATGGTATGGAATATTAAACCGCAGAGGACGCAGAGGTACGCAGAGAGTTGTTATTTTTCT
>JAYEGG010000400.1:0-1755 GCA_034658995.1 Methanobacteriota archaeon
CCCCCATTCTCAACAAAATCGATCACGATGCTCCTGAGCGACGGTTCGATTTTTTGGTCGATGAACGTGTTTATTCCGTTGAGATCAAGCACAACATCACGGTCACGCTGGAGATCACCAAGTTCAAGACCGTACGTCACACCTCGATCGCTTATCCCTGCCACGTAGATGCGCAGACCATAATCAGCGCGGTTTATCCTGTTTTCTGCTTCGAGGATGGTTTTTAGCTCGTTTATTGCGGGTTTGGTGATTGATACCACGGCTTTCACCACCTTGGTGCTACTCTCGATGGACAATGACGGGCCCGAAGGGATTTGAACCCTTGGCGAATGGGTTAAGAGCCCACCGCTCTGCCTGACTGAGCTACGAGCCCATCGGATGTGCTATCATCGCTTGGGGTATATAAGTTTGGTGCTTGAATCTCGCAGCAGGTGATCTGCCAGAACAATGGCAACCATCGCCTCGGCAACCGGAACAATCCTGGGCGGGATTGTTGGGTCGTGGCGTCCTTTTATCGTGATCTCTGCCTCGTCCATCGTCCGCAGATCTACAGTCTTCTGGGGCATGGCGATGGATGGCGTCGGCTTGACCGCGATCCTGCACACAATAGGGGCACCGGTCGCAAGTCCGCCGAGGATGCCGCCCGCATTATTCGTTTCAGGTGTCACGCCCCCACCAGAGTCGGAAATACCGAATGCGTCGTTCATTTCGCTTCCCCTCATCCCCGCGCACTGAAAGCCAGCTCCAATCTCGACGCCTTTCACCGCGCCGATGCCCATCAGGGCTTTTGCGAGATCCGCATCAAGCTTATCAAAGACCGGTTCCCCGATGCCAGCCGGAACGCGGGTTGCTATGATCTCAACGATGCCGCCAATACTGTCGCCGGATTCACGCGCACTTCGCACCAGTTCAAGCATTGCAGCGCCTGCATCAGGATCAATACATCGAAGCTGAGACTCCTCGACCAGCTTTTTCATCTCGGAAATCGTATGTGCGCCGTATACCCCGGATGATGTAATCCCTGCCTCCGCGCTCCGGATTCCACCAAGTTCGATGACGTGTGCGATCACGTCGATGCCGCACCCGGCAAGCATCTTTCTGGCAACCGCTCCTGCAGCCACTCGTCCAACGGTCTCGCGTGCAGACGCGCGCCCGCCGCCGCAGTAATCCCGGATCCCGTACTTGACCTCATAAGGGTAATCCGCATGTCCGGGGCGTGGCGTGTACCGCAACTCCTCGTAAGGAGATGAATCAACGTTTTTATTCCGGACAATCATCGAAATGGGGGTACCGGTTGTTTTTCCCTCAAAAACCCCTGAAAGAATGGTGACAACGTCCGCTTCCTTCCGGGGTGTCGAGATGTCGCTCTGTCCGGGACGGCGGCGGTCGAGATCCTTCTGGACATCTGCCTCTGCAAGCGCCATACCTGGCGGGCAGCCATCAACGACGACACCGACCGCGGGTCCGTGGCTCTCGCCCCATGTTGTTATGCGAAATATCGTTCCGAACGTGTTTCCTGACATTTTTATCTCCCGTCCCAGCCGCGGCGACCCGCGGCTTTGGGTCATGGGGCATTCCACGATTAAGATGTAAGTAACTGGTAAATATCTAAAAGTTTTCCCCCAGGGTATTTTTCGGTAGTGTCCTACTCTACGATAGTTTATCAAGACATGCATTATGACGGAACCTGGGAATGCGTAGATTGATGAAATCAGTGTAATCTGCGTTAATCTGTGGCTAAAAACCTTTATCAAC
>JAYEGG010000401.1:0-7865 GCA_034658995.1 Methanobacteriota archaeon
ATTCCGGGATCTTTTGTATAATCTTGTAATTCTGGAGTATTCGAATTATAGTATCTGGTATGATGTACACCCGGCAATTAAAGGAATTCTTGAATGAATTAAGGCTGGCGAAAGGCAGAAATTGTTTGATCTTCGCAATAGCAGCCATTTCGGAAGAGTTTGTGGAACAGGTGTCATCTTCTGGTTTGCGCGTTGACGAAATACATTTGAATGGAAATATCAATCTGCTGGACGTCTTATCGAACTGGGAAAAAACCAGCGAAGATACTGTTTATTTCGTGGAAGGTGTCCATAACCAGTTTCCATGGATACTGGGATATTTGAATCTACATCGTGACATTTTTTATGAGATTAAGCGCCCTGTCGTGATATTTGGGAGTGAACATGAGATAACTGAAATAACAGGATCTGCGCCGGATTTGTGGAGATTTCGGAGCAGGACTTATGATTTTACAGATGAAAAGGAAATACGTGAAGGATTTCCTTCAACTTTATCAGAACCATCCATATATATGGAAGAACGTCCCCATTATGCCCTGCCGATCTTCGGAGATGGGACCGAAGATAAGATAAAAGAGCGCATAAAGGTTGATAATTATTTATTGGAGATCGTAAAAGAGGATTATAAGAGGGCAGAATTATACATGAGCCTTGCAATCTCCTGTCTTAAACTACATGATTCTGAGGGGGGTATGGAATATTTTGATAAGGCACTGGAAGTTAGAAGAAAATTGAACGATAATATAGGGGCATCGATCGATTATAATAGATTTGGAGATTTTTATCTGCTTAAAAGAGATTACAACGAAGCTATGGGATATTACACCGGAGCGATAAGGATTGATCCGGCTAATGCAGCAGCTCATCATAATCTTGGGATATTGTTAAGCGATTTAAAACGATATGAGGAAGCCGAAGAAGCTCTTCGACATAGTATTAAGATCGGGGTAGAATTAGGCGATGAACGTGGGCGGGCTATGGCTATGAACAGCCTGGGGGGTGTGCTGCAGCGGCAAGGCAAATTTGAGGAAGCCGAAGAAGCGTGGGGAAAAGCGATAAGGAGACATCCGGATTATGCAGAAGCTCACGTAAATCTTGGCATCCTCCTCTCAGAGACCGAAAGACCGGACGAGGCAAAAAATGAGTTTGATATTGCAAAGGAGTTATTTGAGAATCAGGGAAGGGGAGGCGCTGTGAAGAAGGTGGAAGAGTTATTACAAATACGTGAAAAAACAAGAAGATTAAAGGCGACAATCCCCATGAAAATCAAAGACAAATTCACTGAACTAAAATCCCGCAATGAAGGCGCGCTCATCGCGTACATCTGCGCTGGCGACCCGACGCCTGAGGGCACTGCCGAGATTGTGCATGCGCTGGTGCGCGGCGGTGCGGACATTATTGAACTCGGTCTGCCGTTTTCGGATCCGATCGCTGATGGTCCGACGATTCAGGCATCGATTGAACGGGCGCTTGAGGCTGGCATGAACCCGGATATCTTCTTTGAGCTTGCCAGGTCGCTGGATGTGGGTGCAGATGTGCCGCTCGTTGTGATGACGTATTATAACCTCATATTCAAGCGGGGGCTCGATCGTTTTGTTGCGGACTGCGTGGAGAGCGGGATTTCCGGCATCATCGTCCCTGATCTTCCGGTTGAGGAGTCGGATGATCTTGCCGCGCATTGCAGGAGGCATGGGGTTGACCTGATATTCCTGATTGCGCCGACCACATATCCTGAGCGCATGAAGAAAATCGCGGATAGGGGTTCCGGTTTCATTTACCTTGTTGCAAGAACCGGCGTCACGGGGGCGAGGGAGGATGTTGCGGAATCGACGCTCTCCCTGATTGAGGCTGTGCGCGGCACAACCCGCACGACTACGCCGCTTGCGGTTGGGTTTGGTGTATCTACCGGGGATCAGGCGTCTACTATCATAAGGGAGGGTGCTGATGGCGTGATCGTCGGTTCGGCGTTCGTGGATATCATCGCTGACGGAAGTGCGGTGCCAGAGCGCATCGAGGAGCTTGCGCGGGGGTTGAAGGCTGGCTGTTGTCATGACTGACTGCACCCCCCGAAAAACCGATACATTAAAGTTCAATCCGATCAGTGTATTATAATTCATCCGTAGCAGACAAAACATGTCATTACGACTACGGTGGTGCGTGATTCATGGACGAACAAACAATAAACGCCGTTAACACCATGCTGGACGAATCTCCACAGAGGGGGTTTGAAGAAGGTGTGGAACTGGCGATTAACCTGAAGAATATCGATCTGAGCCAACCGCGTTTTCGGGTGGACGAAGAGATCATACTTCCACACGGTCTTGGCAGACCAATCTCGGTTGCGGTCTTTGCACGTGGCGAGACCGCGATTGTGGCAGATAATGCGGGTGCCGACGTAGTCATCGACCCGGATTTGATTGATGAGTATGGTGATGATAAAAACAAGGCGAGAGGTCTTGCAAATGCACACGACTTTTTCATCGCGGAGACTGCGTACATGCCAGCCATAGGGAAGAAGCTTGGTGCGATTCTTGGTCCCCGGGGCAAGATGCCGGAGCCGCTGACGCCTGATAAGGACATTGCCCAGATCATCAACAAGATACGGAACAGCATACGAATCAGGTCCAAGGACCGGAAGACTTTTCATGCGCCGGTCGGGCGGCGGAATATGTCAGCCGACGAGCTTGCTGAGAACATAGAGGCGGTGATCATCAGGCTCGAGGATGTGCTGGATAAGGGTGTGCAGAACATTCGGTCCATCTATGTGACGACGACGATGGGTAGATCTGCGAAGGTGAGGTGAGTTGTTATGGATACACTGACAGAACACCGCACAGCGCACATTCCACAGTGGAAGCTTGACGAGATCGAGAATATCAAGCAACTGATAAGCAAGTATCCGGTGATGGGAATTGTGGGAATCCGCGACATACCGGCAAAGCAGTTACAGGAGATGCGCCGAAGTCTGAAAGGCATCGCAAAACTCCACCTTTACAGAAACAGCCTTTTGCACCGTGCATTGGATCAGTGTGATGATGCCGTCAGCGCGATGGGGGCACACATCAACGATCAGACCGCGCTCATCTTTACAGACTTAAACCCGTTCAAACTATTCAAGCTGCTTGAGGCAAGCAAGACGAGTGCCCCGATCAAAGCAGGCGCATCCGCACCCGAAGATATCTTGGTGGAAGCAGGTCCGACATCATTTGCTCCGGGACCGGTCATAGGTGATCTGCAGAACGCGGGCATACCTGCCAAGATCGATAAGGGCAAGGTCATGATCCGGGAGACAAAGGTGGTTGCACACGCAGGCGAGCCAGTGTCAAGGGCGCTCTCTGAGATGCTCACGCGTCTTGAGATATATCCGATGACGGTTGGTCTTAATCTCCGTGCTGTTTATGATGCAGGTGCGATACTTGAGGCGGGCGTTCTGGATATCAATGAGGCTGAGTATACGGACAACCTTGCAATAGCTGCCACACGCGCATTCAATCTTGCCATCGGTATTACGTACCCATCGAATGCGACAATCCTAACGCTGCTTTCGCAGGCATCAGCCGGTGCAAGAAACCTTGGTATAAATTCTGCCATACCCGTGCCAGGTCTCGTCGATACGCTGCTCTCAGTGGCGCAGTCGAAGGCAACCTCGCTTGCATGTAGCATCGATGACCCGGATGCGCTGGGCGATGCTTTGCAGGCTTTACTCTCAGAACAAGCAGCAGTAGAGGAAACAGCGTCTGTTGCAGAGGCGACCGAAGAGAAAGCGGAAGATGCAGCGGGTGGAGACTCGCAGGAAGCGGCAGAAGAAGAGTCAGCTGAAGAAAAAGAAGAGGAAGCGGCAGAAGGGCTTGGTCTTCTATTCGGATAACCTGACAACGAACGATCAACGAATAATCAATCATTAGAGGTGAACTAAATATGGAATATATATATGCAGCATTAATACTGCACAACGCAGAGAAAGATGTAACCGAACAGGGAATTAGCAGCATACTCGATGCAGCAGGCGTCGATGTGGATGAATCAAGAATAAAAGCACTTGTTGCAGCGCTTGATGGCGTTGACATCGAGAGCGCAATCGCACAGGCAGCAGTAGCACCTGTTGCGGCGACAGCAGCTCCAGCAGGAGGCGCGGCGGACGCTGCACCGGCAGCAGAAGCAGCACCAGCAGAAGAAGAAGCAGCGGAAGAAGAGAATAAGGAAGAGGAAGAAGAGGCAGGAATGGCAGGTCTTGGAGCACTGTTCGGATAACCACAGACATGCAAGACTTATTGCAGAGATTATCAGACGCACACGGAATCTCCGGATACGAGGGCAGCGTTCGTGAGATCGCCCGCCAGGAACTCGCCCCCTACGGAGACCTGCGGGTAGACGCGCCCGGCAACCTGATATTCACAAAGAAAGGTACAAAAGGCGACGCAAGCCCGAAGATCATGCTCGCCGCACATCTCGATGAGATCGGGCTTGCAGTAAAGCACATCGACGACGAAGGCTTCCTCAGGTTCGCGAAGGTCGGCGGATGGTTCGATCCGACCCTACTCAACCAAAGGGTGATTGTTCACTCGGAAAAGCCATGCATCGGCGTGATCGGGTCAAAACCCCCGCACGTCATGAAAGAGGCAGACAGAAAGAAGCCGGTGGACTCAAAAGACATGTTCGTCGATGTCGGCGCATCGTCAGCAGACGATGCAGCAGACATGGGAATCGAGGTCGGAACAGCAATCTCGATCGACCGCAACTTCACCCCGCTTGCAAACGACAGGATCACCGGAAAAGCCCTCGATAACCGCGCCGGCGTTGCGCTCCTCATAGAGGCAATGAAACGGATCAGCAAGATCGATATCGCATCGACAATATATGCAGTCTTCACGGTCCAGGAGGAGGTCGGGCTCAAAGGAGCAAGAACCTCTGCATTCGGGCTGAACCCGGACGTCGCGATTGCGCTTGACGTCTGCGTCGCAGGCGACCACCCCGGCATCACCAAAACAGACTCCGCGATGACAGTCGGGAAAGGTGCAGTCATAACAGTGATGGACGCAGGCGGAAGAGGTGTGATCACACACCCCACGGTGCTCAAATGGCTGCGCGAGACTGCTGATACGAACAAGATCCCACACCAGCTCGACGTCTCAGACGGCGGCACAACCGACGCAACAGCAATCAGCCTGACCCGCGAAGGAATCCCATCAGGGGTTCTTTCAATGGCAACACGCTACATACACTCACCAGTCGAAGTGCTATCGCTCGATGACATGAAGGCGTGTGCCGACTTGATCGTTCACGCAGTTGGCACGGCAGAAAAGTGGTTCTGAGCCATCAGAACCACTACGAAGCGCCGATGATGACAATCGCGACTGAAACAGTGATGAACCCTATGAGACCTGAGGCGCGTTTTTCCGGTTCCGGAAAGACTTTGTGGTAAACCGTGCGAAGGTTAGGATACGGGATCGATACGGTTGAGACGAGTCCCGCGCGAGGGTTCACGATAAAAACATGCTTGGGATAGTGAAGCGTATCCGCGAGATTCTTGGAACTGAGCAATCGCATAATAATCGAAAAGGATAGAATCTACATGGAATGCGAAATTGCCGACCATAAAATCAGAAAGAAGATCGATGGAATTCTTGCAGGTTGATTGCCATGGGGCGGCAGTATGTGGATGTGAAGGTATGTTCGGATGATTCAGTGCAGTGAACGGGTCCGGGCATTTATAGATACGCGGCAGAAGACCCCGTTACTTGTAGCGGGGATGAATTCTTCTGTGTTCGAGGTTATATTCAAATTCTGAGAATTTAAACATATCCACATCACACCTCGATCATGCTATCGCAATTCACAGGGGGAAATCCTCCAGGGACTATTCTGGTTGGCTCTCCTCCGGTATGCCTAATCCACCACAAAGAGGACTCTCTCGGTTCTCATAACATCGCCATGATATAAGTCGAAGCCAGACTTTAAATGTTACCTGAAATCCAAACTCGGAGCGTTATGATCTTGATGCTAATGTGTATCTCTCAAAGAATGGCGAGCTCGTGATGATGGCATAAAACTCGTGATTGACCGGGGGCTACACGCGTGTTTGCAGCACGTACACCGGGCTGAGAGCCTGCCAACTCGACCGTCAGCAACCATCGGAAAACGTCAGAACCAGAAAAATACAGGTTGTGTCAGAGTTAAGTAGGGTAACAAACATATAAAATCAAAGGAGATTACACATGAAAAGTTCAGGATTTAAAGATTTGCATTTATCAAAAGAGATGTATCATGCAATTGCCGATATGGGTTTTGAAGAGCCCACCACAATTCAGAATCGATCCATCCCATATCTGTTGGATGGAAAAGACGTGATTGGACAGGCACAAACAGGTACCGGGAAGACTGCGGCTTTCGGAATTGCAACTTTGGAACGGGTGGATCCGAAAAATAAGGGATTGCAGGCGGTAATTTTATGCCCAACAAGAGAGCTGGCGATTCAGGTATCAGAAGAACTGAAAAATCTTTCGAGATATAAAAAAGGCATCCGGATTTTACCCGTTTATGGTGGGCAGCCTATAGGGCGCCAGATTAAAGCATTAAAAGCAGGTGTACAGATTGTTATCGGCACTCCTGGCCGCGTCATGGATCATTTGGAACGCCGCACCCTGAGAGTGGGTGGTGTAAAGATAATCATACTGGATGAAGCGGATGAAATGCTGGACATGGGATTTAGAGACGACATCGAAACTATTGTTAGGAAAATCCCGGAGCAAAGGCAGACCATCCTATTCTCTGCAACCATGCCCAAAGCCATCTTAAAATTAACGAAACGATATCAGAACAACCCACAACTGATAAAATTGGTGCATAAGGAGATGACCGTTCCCGATGTCGAACAATTCTTTGTTGAAGTCAAGCAGCAAGCAAGAACAGAGGTCATGTCTCGTTTAATCGATCTTTACGATCTGAAATTGTCACTGGTCTTTTGTAATACAAAGAGACGTGTGGATGAATTGGTTGAGCGCCTCAAGGCAAGAGGATATCTGGCTGATGGGCTGCACGGTGATATGCAGCAGAATCAAAGGGACCGCGTTATGTCAACATTCAGGAGAGGAGAGATCGATATTTTGGTGGCAACTGATGTGGCAGCCAGAGGAATCGATGTAGGGGCTACAGACGCCGTGTTCAACTATGACATACCTACTGATGATGAATACTATGTGCATAGAATCGGAAGAACAGCCCGAGCAGGAAACGCAGGGCACGCATTTACATTTGTGACCGGCAAGGAGATGTACAGGATAAGACAGATCCAGAGATTCACAAAAACTAAAATTGTACCTCAGAAAGTTCCTTCGGTAAGTGATGTCGAAGAGATCCGGACAAACTTGCTTTTAGAGAAAGTTAAAGGAATTATTGATGCCGGGCATCTTGGAAAATGTAATAATCTGGTTGAAAAACTTATTCAGGAAGATTATACTTCGTTAGAAGTGGCTGCCGCCTTGCTAAAGATAGTGGTTGACGAAGGGAACAAAAACTAACCAAACGATTTTTTCACAAAAAATCAAGTAAAAACTGCCCTTCGGGTGGGGGTCGGTGGTCTACTCATTTTTCATACAAAATCCCTATCCGTCGCCCTCATGTCTCACAGAGGGAAAGGTTAATTTGTGTAGTGTATATACACCACATTATGACCGAACACAAAACGTTCATCCGTAAGATCAAACAGGGAGACAAAATCAGATATGCTGAGGTATGGAACGAACGAAAAGGAAAAAAAGTGATCCAGCACCATGTCAGATATCTGGGGAGTGACCCCGCCAATCTCCCGGACCCGAGTTCGTTCGACATCGAAAAGGTTCACTTCGGGTACCTGGCACAACTCATTC
>JAYEGG010000402.1:0-1730 GCA_034658995.1 Methanobacteriota archaeon
GACGGCGTACTTGAGTACCGGGGGTATCGGGCATATCATGGACGTCCTCTGGCATCTGGTACTGCCGCTTGCAACGGTCACGCTCTTCCTGATACCTGGCGACTACCTCCTGATCAGGAACAGCATGATGCTCACGATTCGTGAGCCTTATGTGCTCACAGCCCGTGCAAAGGGCCTCAGGGAGCGTAGAATAAAGTATCTTCACGCTGCAAGGAATGCGATACTCCCGTTCGCAACACGAATCGGCGTCAGGCTCGCACACCTAATAACTGGCATGATTTTCATCGAAACGATCTTTGCGTACCCGGGACTCGGGCTTCTAACGTACAATGCGATATCAAACCGTGATCTGCCACTGTTGCAGGGGATTTTCACGGTATCAGTGATTCTGGTACTTCTGATCAACATTGTTGTGGACATGATGTATCAAAAGATCGATCCGAGGGTTGGATATGCATATTAAACAATTCAAAGAGTTTTCAAAAGATAAACTTGGAGTTTCCGGGCTTTTGCTCCTTCTACTCCTTTTGATGACCGCGATCCTTGCCCCGATAATCGCACCTCATGATCCATGGGACTACTCGGCTCAGTCCCTCCAGCCGCCCTCAAAGGAACACCTGCTCGGAACCAATGATTGCGGACATGACATATTCAGCGAACTCTTGTGGGCACTTCGGACCTCGATTTCGTTTGGAATATCGGTTGCAGCAATCACCTGCACGATAGGGGTTGTGCTCGGCGTCTCTGCCGCATTGATCGGCGGGATGTACGACATGATTGTTATGCGAGTCGCTGATGCGCTGCTTGCGATACCAACGATCCTGATAATGATACTGATTGCAGCGTACTTCAAGCCGTCAACCGCAGTCATGGTAATCGCGCTCTCGCTTGTACTGTGGCCGACCGTAGCAAGGGGTATGAGGGCGCAGACGCTCTCGCTCAAGACGAAGCTGCACGTGAAAGCCGCACAGAACATGGGTGCGCCGACGAGCTATATTATGCGCAGGCACATCCTGCCCGAAATCTTTCCGCTGTATGCGATGGGGTTTGTCACAAAAGCACGGATCGCCGTATTCATGGAAGCAGGTCTTTCGTTTCTCGGAATCTTTGATCCTTCCACAAAAAGCCTTGGAATCATGATGAGTTATGCGCTGCAATATTACAAGTATGATATCTGGTTCAACTGGCTGCTTCCGCCAGTTTTCGCACTTTCGCTGATTATAATCTCGCTTGGGCTTATATCATACGCGGTAGAGGAGATATTCGACCCGAGACTCCGGAGGAACAATGTCACTCCAATTTAAGAATCTGACTGTACAATACCAGGTGTCTGATACAACAGATGATAGCATAACTGTGCTGGACAACATATCTATGAAAATAAAAGGAGGTGAGTGCGTCTCTGTGGTCGGTGAGTCAGGTTCCGGGAAATCCACGCTCGCACTTGCATCCATGAAACTCCTTGCACCCAATGCGGTTACAACCGGGGGGGTTCTGGTTGGCGGCACCGATATATCCGCCCTCTCCGACTCAGAGCTCGAGAAAATCCGGTGGAACAAGATCTCCATCGTGTTTCAGAATTACGGGGACGTATTAAACCCGGTTCACAAAATCATCGATCAGATCGCCGAACCACTGATCAAGAACGGAGAATCACGGCGTACCGCACTGGACCGTTCCGCAAAGATGCTTGATTACCTTAAGATCAAGCCGGGCAGGGCAGAGCTCTA
>JAYEGG010000403.1:0-7834 GCA_034658995.1 Methanobacteriota archaeon
GAATAAACTCGATATCATTGCAGCCCCGCTCGAAAAAAAAATCACTCAAGATTCTCTTGTTTGGCGCGGGAGAACCCGGGAAGGAGATCGCAATAGATGCGCAGCGCCTCAGGATAGAGGTCATCGCTGTTGATTGATATGAGCGGGCACCGACGCAGCAGGTTGCGCACAGGGCGTACACCGTGAACATGATGGATGCAAATGCGATCGATTGTGGATCGGGAACTGCCGGATATCATCATACCTGAGATCGAGGCGATCGACCTGGACACACTCTTTGAGTTTGAGGCGGAGGGTTATCTGGTCACGCCGAATGCACGTGCAACACACGTCGCCATGAACCGGGCGCGTATCAGGGAATTGATCGTGAAATCCGGCGTCAAAACTGGCGCGTACGCATACACACGCACAGACAACCTGCCAGAGTTTACAGATGCAGTTGGAAAGATCGGATATCCGTGTTTTAGCAAGGTGGTCATGTCAAGCAGCGGCAAAGGCTCGTATTTCATCGAGAAGCCGGAGGACATCAAGGCGGCGATGGATGTTGCGGTGTAGGGGCGCGATCAGAGAATAGTTGAAGTTGATACACATAGATAGTTTTCACACGCCGCATGACTACAACAAGCAGTCCGGTTCCTGGTCACATGGCATAGTCCATGGATTTTTGGCATCTGGCGCTTCCGATTTTGCAGATTCTCATAGATTCTTTCAGGACATCTGAGATGCTGATGGTACTGATTACTGGGTGTAGAGAGATTTAATAGTGATGCCGGGGTACTAAATACACGAATGTCAGCAGTAACAATAACAGATACCACATTCCGGGACGCGCACCAGTCCCTTATCGCGACCAGAATGCGGACCTGCGACATGCTTCCAATCGCGGAGGAGCTTGATCGTGTTGGATTTTACTCTCTGGAGGTCTGGGGTGGAGCGACCTTCGATGTCTGCATCCGTTACCTGAATGAAGACCCCTGGGAACGGTTAAAGAGTCTGAAAGCGGTAATCAAAGACACCCCGCTTCAGATGCTGCTTCGGGGGCAGAATCTTGTTGGGTATCGGCATTATCCTGATGATATTGTAGTAAAATTTGTTGAAAAATCTGCCGAGAACGGAATCGACATATTCAGAATTTTTGATGCGGTAAACGACATCAGAAACATGAAAGTCTCGATCAAGACTGCGAAGAAAGCAGGGGCGCACGTTCAGGGCACTATCAGCTACACCATCAGCCCTGTGCATACAATAGACTCATTTGTCAGTTTTGCAAGAGAACTCTCTGAGCTTAACTGTGATTCCATCTGTATAAAGGACATGGCAGGTTTGATCTCGCCACGTGACACGTATGATCTTATTAAAGCCCTGAAAAGTGAGGTAGGACTACCTGTTAATCTTCATTCGCATTCTACCAGTGGAATGGCACCCATGAGCTACATGGCGGCGTGTGACGCCGGGGTCGATATCCTGGACACCGCATTCTCGCCATTCGCAGGCGGGGCGTCCCAGCCTCCAACGGAAACTGTGGTTGCTGCTCTTCACAGGACCGCGTATGACACGGGACTTGATCTTAATGTTCTAACCGATATAACAGAGTATTTTGCCGGGATAAGAGAAAAATACGCGGGAATTCTTGATCCGATATCTGAAAAAATCGACACCAAGGTCTTGATATATCAAATACCGGGCGGGATGCTTTCCAATCTGGTATCCCAGCTCGAAGAACAGAACGCCATGGAGCGGTACAAGGATGTGCTCGATGAGATGCCGCGTGTCCGGAAAGATCTGGGCTATCCGCCGCTTGTCACACCTACCAGCCAGATCGTGGGCACGCAGGCGGTGTTAAACGTTCTTACAGGCGAGCGGTACAAGATCATACCAAAAGAAGTGCGGGAATACGTCAGAGGGATGTACGGAAAGCCTCCTGCGCCGATCATTGACGAGCTGCTGGAAAAGGTGCTGGGCGAAGACGACGCCATAACTTGCCGACCCGCCGACCTGCTCGATCCTGAACTGGACCAGATCACCAGAAAAGCGCAGGAACTTGGTATTGTTCGGAAAGAGGAGGATATTCTGACTTATGCATTGTACCCGCAGATTGCAAAGACATTCCTCATGGGAGATGCGGTTGAGGAGGAGATCAAACCGGCGATGGGTGCAGGTGCTGTTTCGAGTCAGGCTGCCATGGCGGCAGGCAACGTCTTCAAAGTGGTTGTCGACGGAGAATCGTTCCACGTGGAGATCGAACCCACCGGAGAGATGACTATTGAGGCGAAGAAGCCTGTTCCGGCAGATTCTGTCGAGGGCGGGATCAAGAGCAACATGCAGGGAATGATTCTTGGGCTGAAGGTCAAGAAAGGCGATCCTGTGGAGAAAGGCGACGTTGTTGCCGTGATTGAGGCTATGAAGATGGAAAACGACATTCACGCCCCACTCAGTGGGATAGTTCGGGATATCTTTGTTTCAAAAGGCGATACCGTACGTGCTGGCGATGTGATCATGTCAGTCAACTAATGATCAACCAAAGGGGTGTTTTCATTGTTTAATACGATACTAGTGGCAAACAGAGGCGAGATTGCGATACGGGTGATGAGAGCCTGCCGCGAGATGGACATAAAGACCGTGGCGGTGTATTCGGAGGCTGACAGTACTGCGCTGTTCACAAAATATGCTGACGAGGCTCACTGCATCGGTCTACCGCCGGCAAGCCAGAGCTACCTGCGGATCGATAGAATCCTTGATGTGGCAGAAAAGACCGGTGCAGAAGCGATCCATCCGGGGTACGGGTTTCTCGCTGAAAACCCGGAGTTTGCCAGAGAATGCGAAAGGATGGGGGTCGTCTTCATCGGACCATCCGGCAAATCCATCGATACGGTCGGAAGCAAGATAACTGCCAAAAAGATGATGGCGAAAGCAGGGGTCCCGGTCATACCCGGGATTTCTGCCGGGATCGATGATCCGGAATCGGTCATTGATGATGCCGAGGAGATCGGGTATCCGGTCATTGTGAAAGCATCGGCAGGAGGTGGCGGGATCGGGATGAAGATCGCGAACAACGCAGAGGAACTTGTAAGTGCGGTCCATTCGACCAGAGCGGTTGCGAAATCGGCGTTTGGCGATGACACAATCTTCATGGAGAAATACATGCTCCAGCCCAGACACATCGAAATTCAGATTCTGGCGGATTCTTATGGTGATATTGTCCATCTGAACGAGCGGGAGTGCTCGATACAGAGGCGGCACCAGAAACTGATCGAAGAGTCCCCCTCACCTGTTGTGACCCCCGAACTACGTGAAAAAATGGGTGCAGCAGCGATCAGAGCAACAAGTACGATCGATTATACAAATGCCGGCACGGTTGAGTTTATGTACTCGATGGGCGATTTTTATTTCCTTGAGATGAACACGCGGCTGCAGGTGGAACACCCGATAACCGAGATGGTGACCGGGGTTGATATCGTCAGAAAACAGATAACAATTGCAGCAGGCGGACGGTTAGGCCTGGAACAGGAGGATATCGGCATCAATGGATGGGCAATGGAGTGCCGGATCAATGCAGAAGATCCGCTCAATGATTTTGCACCATCTCCGGGAAGGATCACGCGATATCGGTCGCCAGGAGGTCCGGGAATCCGGGTTGACAGTGGCGTGCACACCGGTTACACGATCTCCCCGTTCTATGACTCGATGGTCTCCAAACTAATATCATGGGGTCAGACAAGGGGGGAGGCGACAGGCAAAATGCTCAGGGCGCTGTACGAGTATATTATTGTCGGTGTTTCGATAAATGTCCCGTTTCATAAGGCAGTGCTCAGAAACCCGCACTTTATAAACGGAGAACTCACGACACACTTCATTGAAGACTTTGATGTGATGACACAGGTGAAGGCGGTAGTTGAAAGCGAAAAAGTGAAGGGAGCAACGCTTGCTTCTGCCATGGGTGTCGGTGACCGGAAGGTTGCAGCCATAACCGCTGCTGTGAAAACATATATTGCTAATGAATGCAAAGAGTAATACATTCATGCAATCAAGAGAAAAAATTCTGGAGATACTCAAAGAAAAACATGATGAGTTCGTTTCAGGTGAATATCTCTCACAAAAACTGGGTATCTCGCGCACAATGGTGTGGAAACATGTTGAGTTCATGCGAGAGGGCGGCTACCTCATTGAGTCGGTCACCAGCAAGGGCTACCGGCTCAGAGAGATTCCGGACCTGCTGCTGCCCGCCGAAGTCAAACAGGATCTCAAGACCGAGTTTATTGGTAAGGAGATACACTACTTTGATGAAATAAAATCCACCAGTGCAAAAGCGAAGGAACTTGCTACGGATAACCCCGATGGAACTGTTGTAATCGCAGAGAGGCAGATTGAAGGCAGGGGGCGGATGGGCAAGGGATGGTATTCACCACCAGGGGGAATCTGGTTCTCAGTGATCCTCAAACCAAAAATCTCTCCGGATCAGGTTCATAAATTAACGCTCGTGGCAGGGGTTGCTGTCGCGGAGGTCTTGAGCGAGCTTGGACTAAAGGCAGAGGTGAAATGGCCCAACGACATCCTCATCAATGAAAAGAAGGTCTGCGGAATCTTGACTGAGATGGAAGCCGAGTTAGACGTTGTGAACCATGTGATCGTTGGAATCGGGATCGATGCCAACATCGATCTTGACATGCTCCCGCCGATCACCATGATGCAGACAATGTCACTGAGAGAAGAGCTTGAGGGTGATGTTGACAGGATAGCTCTTGTCAGACACATTCTCGAGCGTTTTGAGCGGCATTACACCGCCTTTCTGGCAGGGGGTTTCCACGCGATCCTGAAACGCTGGAGAGACTGCTCGTCCACCATTGGACGGAGAGTAAAGATCGTTGCAGGGTTCCGGACGATCAAAGGCGAAGCAGTTGGCATCGACCACGATGGGGCTTTGATTGTGGAACTAGACGACGGAACGATCGAAAAAGCGATTACCGGCACGTGTTATCATATCTAAGTGCTATCTGATCTATTGGGAAACTTTTTATTATTTTATGGGAACGTCGGATTGTCTTATGTAAGCACAACTGCCAGAATGGAACACTGTCGATCTGAAAAGTCGTTTACACCGTTAATCTGTGTAATCCATGTTAATCATTGGCAAATAGGACTTTTAGCCACAGATTAACACTGATTCCAGAAGCCCAATCGTACCAGTGTTTGCAGGATTGGTGTCATGTTTTTCAACCAACCAGAACAAATCATAAAGACACTCTATTTGACTCTGAGCACCGCATCAACCGCCTGCAGCAGTATCCGGTTCTCCTGCCTCGTCCGAACCGCCACTCTGACATACTCTGTACTTAGATTCTTAAACGATGCACAATCCCTGATCAGAATTCCATGTTCAAGCAGTCTCTGGGTCAGTTCCTGTGAATCCATGTTAGTATTGGTGATATCAACGAGAATGAAATTAACATCGCTTTTCAGCGGGGTAAAACCACGATTGATCAACTCTTTTGTGAGATACTCCCGTTCTTTATGTATCAGATCGGTTGATCTCTTAAGATAATCGCTTTTCATACATGCATCCATCAGACGCATTCCAATTACCTCAGTTGGCGCACCAACATTCCAGACCAGCCGCACGCGGTTGAGCAGTTCGGCAAGTTCACGCGATGCGATGCCAAAACCGATGCGAAGTCCGGGGACTGCAAACACCTTTGTCAGCGATCTGAGCACGAGCACGAAATCAGAGTCAAGCACGGTGTGCGCAATCGATTGAGTTGGATCAGCAAGTTCTATGAACGCCTCATCAACAAAGAGAAACGTTTCGTGGTCGAAACAGCGATCTGCAAGTTGTATCACCTCACTTTGCGATACCATGCCCCCTGTCGGGTTGTTTGGATTGCATAGAAATACAGCGCTTGCATCTGAGATTTCTGTAGCTGTCAGCCCAAGAATCTGTGAATAATCGCAGTACTGCACAGTTGCTCCGAATAGCTGGCACTGGAAAGCATATTCACCGAATGTGGGTGATGGGATGATCACGGAATCACCACTTCGTACAACAGTCTCTGCAAACAGCCTTATCAGTTCGGACGATCCGTTTGTGGGTATGATATTCTCTGCAGTGATCTTTTGTGTGTGTTCCGGGGTGCCTGTGTACCTGTATTTCTCGACAAAATCGGCGAATGCACCCCTCAAACGGAGATACCTGTTATCAGGGTAACGCTTGATCTCTTCCTCGATCATTTCTGCGCTCTTAGCTGCAGTCTTAACCTCCGGAGTCCCCACCGGGTTTAAATTGGCGCTGAAATCAAGTACACCCTCAAGTCCCGATTCTGCTATCCTGCCGCCGTGTATGCAGGGGGTGCTGCCAGCAGTTTCCTGCCGCACAAACCGTGTGATTGAGCTTGTCGAACCCATTATGACTGGTCTGTCGTGATATACTCATCAAGGCTGCTAACACCTTCGAGTTCACTGGATTCGATCGAAACCTGGCTGAAAAGACTTTCACGCACTTGGATTGGGGATTCGGTCCGCACCGCAATCGCTATGCAATCACTCGGTCTGGCATCGATCTCCTTCTGCGTGTCCAGCACGTCCAGAACCAGTCGCGCATAGAACGTGCCCTCGTCCAGGTCATCGACCAGCACACTCTTCACCGACCCGCCCAGCTCCTCAAGCATCATAACTATGAGGTCATGGGTCATCGGTCGTGGCGTCTTCTCTTTGCGCAGTGCAATGTGTATCGACATGGCTTCCGAATGGCCAACGAAGACCGGCATGATGCGCCCTGTTTCATCAGCGAGCAGCACCACAGGAGCCATCTGCTTGGGACCGCCGACCATATATACGCCCCGGACTGTGGTATCAACAACATCCATCGTTTTAATCATATCCTATAATTTTTATTCTTGGGTACATACCATCAAAAAATACCAGTGAACAGAGGTATATAAGATTCGATCACATAATAAATGTTGCATGAGAACTACATATACGTGCAACAAATATGTGCAGGACAGATACCGAGGTAACAATGATTAATATTGCAATAACGGGCGCATACGGGCGCATGGGCGCGCTGATCATCGAGAATATCCGTGATGCACCGGACATGAAACTGGTTGCGGCACTCGACATAAGCGGTATCGACATGCCAGCCGGGGCTGATGATGTCGTGATATCCGATGCAGGTGGACTCGATGCGGTGCTCAAGAGTACTTCGCCGGATGTGTTGATCGATTTCACGATCGCTGATGCCGCCATCGGCAACATCAGGCATGCTGCCCGCAACAACGTAAACCTGGTGGTCGGAACAACCGGGCTTGAACCGTACCGGGACGAGATCGCGGAGATCATCACTGGCAACGTCTCTGCGGTGATCGCACCAAACTTTGCGGTAGGCGTCAACGTCTTCTGGAAATTGCTCGCAGAAGCTGCCAAATATATTGGTGACTGGGACATCGAGATCATGGAAGCGCACCACCGCCGCAAGAAGGACGCGCCATCAGGAACCGCGATGCAGGCGGCAGAGTCCATAAACCGGGTGATTGGCGGAAAAAGCCTGGTGCACGGGCGCAAGGGCTTGTGTCCAAGGGGTGATGAGATCGGCATCCACGCGATTCGAGGCGGCGACATCGTCGGCGATCATTTCGTCCTCTTCGCAGGAGACGGCGAGCGCATCGAGATCAGGCATCAGGCACATAGCAGGCAGGCTTTTGCATCCGGTGTGATTCGAGCAACACGATGGGTGATGGACGCGCCGGCAGGAATTTATGGGATGGATAAGGTGCTCGGACTGTAGCCTGAACTGCAACAATCAGGGATTAACAGTGATCGCAATCAAGACTCTCTACTC
>JAYEGG010000404.1:0-1717 GCA_034658995.1 Methanobacteriota archaeon
CGGTCTAATGTGGGCTGATGAAAAGACGTTCATCCACCTCCACTAAATTGATCCCATTTTTGTTCCGTTTTATCGATAGATGCAAAGGCATTTCGTAACTACTCAGGTATGTTGATTGGTCGCCCGATTGCGATTCTGTACTTTCTGGCAAGAAAAATAACCGCGGAGGACGCGGAGGAACAAGAGAGCCTATAACCGTGTATTTCCCCTCCGCGTCCCTCCCTCGTGCTCTGCCTATCGACAAGAAGCTACATCACAGATTGCATAATCGGCTACCCCTTTCCATTTGGGGCAATCCCACTGTGGATCGCCATGTAACGCGTCTGCGTACTCCGAGACCAGTGAATACATCTGCCTGGCATCATACACTTCAAATTCAAGGAACCCGCCGAGTATCCTTGCGTATCTGTCAGGAGTTATGATTCGACCCTCTCGGTCAGGTCGCTTATGCCCACATCGAAATCCGACGCGATCGTTGCTTTTTGCAGATCCGCGCAAGAGGTACATGCCACCGCGGTCGTATTTTTGCACACATTCACCACCTCCGTGGCATCGTCCGTAACCACCCCGTCAAGTTGAACCCTGGCATCAGGGTTGTGCAGACTGTGAAATCGTAATCCACCTATCCTTCTTCCGGATCCTGCAACAGACTCATGATCCCGGCGATCTTTTCTGCTTGTCCCAGGACAAAAAGCAGGTCACCAGCACAAAGTTCCATATCCCCGTGTGGATTTGAAAATGTCTGTGAATCTCGACGAATTGCCAGTAAAGTAACTTCATATCTCCTTCTCAACTCGATCTGAGCCAACGATCTTCCAACGATGGGTGATCGTTCACCAACCCGCAGATTGATGATCTCGATATCCGGAATATGAAGTTTCAGATCGTGAAAGGATGGCGGCTCTCTTGAGCTACTCCGAAGCATCTCGTAGCCGTCTGATCGGACTTCAGCTATGAGCCTATCGATCTCATCTCTTGGTATGAGGTACTTCATCAGAACCCTGGTAAATATCTCCACAGATGTCTCAAACTCCTCTGGAATAACCTCGTCAGCCCCCAATCCATGTAAGGGCTTCATCTCCTGGAGATAGCGCGTTCGCGTTATGAGATAAACCATTGGATTGAGTCTGCGAGCAAGTTCGGTGATTCTGCGGGTTGCAGCGGGATCAGAGATCGCCACCACCACGATCTTTGCATCGCTGATGTTTGCATGTTGAAGCACCACCTCATGGGTTGCATCACCATAATAGATCGGTACACCCATTGCCTGTTCATTCCTCACCGTTTCCGGGTTCATCTCGATGATCACATAAGGGACACCTGTCGCCCCGGTGGCTCGTGCCAGATTTCTGCCATTCACCCCGAAACCGATTATAATGAGGTGATCTCTTCTTCTGTCAGCAACCTCTATCTCCGGTACCGGATGCAAGCCAGATATTAGTGTTGCCGGCAGTGGTAGTCGCAGGACGGTATCAGCTATCCGGGGGGACGCGGCTATGATAAACGATGTCGCAGCCATGGTCAGCACAGATACCGCCAGAAACAACTGGTAAACATCCTCGGTGAGCAAGCCATGTTCAACACCGGTCGCGGATAGAATGAGCGAGAACTCTCCGACCTGACCGAGTGCAAGCCCAACCAGGATCGCTGTTCTGAGTGGAAATCCCAGGAGAATGGTTATAAGGCAGGTGATAATGATCTTCAGGACAAAAACTCC
>JAYEGG010000405.1:0-1707 GCA_034658995.1 Methanobacteriota archaeon
TCGCGAACACACCAATACATTCCATTAACCTTATCACTATAAAAATCTACATACCAGTGTATGCCTACAGACGGGGCTTGACATGAATACGCACGGAACAGACAAAGAAACCGTCGAATCGATATTGAGTGAATTGAAGGGTAGGGATACGCCTTACGAACGCATTTTAAGCTCGATGTGTACATATCCACACCCCATCGCAGCACAAGCGCACCAGCAGTTCGTCGAGGCGAATCTTGGCGATCCTGGTCTCTTTGCCGGGACCGCGTGGATCGAGCGTGAGGTGGTGCGGATGCTCGGGGCGCTGTACAACAACCCTAACGCGCATGGTTATATCACCACTGGCGGCACTGAATCGAATATTCAGGCGATCCATGCGATCAGAAATGCGCGAAATATGCGCGAGCCAAATATCATTGTCCCTGCATCAGCACACTTTTCATTCGACAAGGTTGCAGACCTTCTCAAGGTTGAAGTGAAGAAAGCAGACCTCACTCACGAGCTTATGGTTGATATCTCATCGGTAGAGGATTTGATTGATGCTAACACGATCGGCATAGTTGGAATTGCAGGAACTACGGAATTCGGACAGATAGATCCAATAAAAGATCTTTCAGATCTCGCAATGGCGTCAAATCTATTTTTGCATGTTGATGCTGCATTCGGCGGATTCGTGATCCCGTTTCTCCAGGAGAATTACGAGTTCGACTTTACGCTGCCCGGCGTCACATCGATCGCTGCCGACCCGCACAAAATGGGATTCTCAATGATCCCCGCCGGTGGGCTTTTGTTCAGAGATCCTTCGTATATGGACCGGCTATCGATAGATACACCATACCTGTCAGTTACTGCCCAGCAAACCCTCTCAGGAACCCGGAGCGGAGCATCAGCAGCAGCAGCTTACGCTGTGCTCAAGCATCTCGGCAGAGACGGCTATGAACAGATCGTGCGTCGGTGTATGGAACTTACGCACGAGCTGCTCGACCGGGTCCGCGAAGCAGGCATCGAGCCAGTGATCGAGCCAGTGACAAACGTGCTGGTGCTTGACGTGCCTGATGTCGATTTGGTGCGCAGCAAACTCAAAGACCGCAGGTGGATTGTATCAATCACCCGCGACCCCCATGCGCTCCGACTGGTAATAATGCCACACCTGACCCATGCGAACATGAACCTGTTTGCAGACGACCTGTGCGATATTGTGAGTCATGGCTGATGTTTATGGTTTCAGGGTCTCCGGTTTCATGCGCACCAGCAATCTCATCGATGACCCGGTCGGCGATCGGACTGGCAACCCAACTGCCAACCCAATTGGGTGACTTGACCAGCGATCTGATCCGGCATCTCAGCGGAGAAGTCGTGGATTTTTCAGGATACCTGGTTGATCTGTCGCACCTCACTGATTTTGAGCAAAGCGTCCTTTGCGAGACAAGAAAAATCGAGTACGGCTCGATGATCTCCTATTCAGAGCTTGCCAGAGAGATCGGACGCCCGAAAACCGCACGGGCAGTCGGAAACGCTCTTCGGAAGAATCCCATGCCGATCGTGATCCCGTGCCACCGGGTGGTTGCACAACACGGGATCGGCGGGTATGTACTTGGTGTCGATCTGAAACGGCGTTTGCTTGAACTGGAAGGGAACACTATCCAAAAATCCGAGACTTTTTAATTTCTTCCGGATAAGTGGATCATGGCAAAAAAAGATTAACCG
>JAYEGG010000406.1:0-1707 GCA_034658995.1 Methanobacteriota archaeon
TCAGATGATTTAGCGGCACTACCAACGACATTGATGCTTCACTGTCTTGTAGGTGTTTCGGACGCCACTTGTGAAATGATCATGTGAGCTGGATTGTCTCCTGAATGCTGCCTCGTGTTGTCGAAGTGCGGTCTGCCCCGCGGTCTTCAATGTGATCCGCGGCTCATTCACCCACTACGTGGGTCTTGATCAGATTGGTGGCTCCGGCAGAGAAGATGGGGACGCCTGCGGTTAACACCACCCGGTCACCCACGTTCACGAACCCGGCATACACTGCAGACCGTATCGATGCCGCAATCATCTCGTCAGTATTCTCGGTCACCAGCGGGAGCATCTGCGGGACAACGCCCCATATAAGCGAAAGTCTGCGGAATGTCCCCTCGTCAGGCGTCACAGCAATGATCGGTGTCTCAGGACGGTACATTGAGACGATTCTTGCCGTGCTTCCTGAGTATGTGGTGGTGATGATTGCCGCAGCATCCAGATCCTGCGCAAGCTGGCACACGGCATGACCGATGCCCTGCGCGACCGGGAGCGATGCTGTTTCTGCATGTTTGTGCACGTCATGTTCTGGTAACGTGGGTTCGGTAATATTTGCAATTTTATCCATCATGATAAGGCTCTCGACCGGATATTTTCCGGATGCGGTCTCGCCTGATAGCATAATCGCATCAGTCCCGTCCAGTATGGCGTTTGCAACATCTGTAGCCTCGGCGCGGGTCGGGATCGCCTCGTGGATCATTGACTCGAGCATCTGGGTGGCGGTGATCACGGGTTTTCCTGCAAGGTTAGCCGCCTTGATAAGTCTTTTCTGTGTAACCGGGATCTCTTCGATCGGGATCTCAACTCCAAGATCGCCTCTTGCCACCATGATCCCGTCTGCCACCTCAAGAATCTCCGAAAAATTATCGAGTCCTTTTTTGGTCTCGATCTTGGCAATGATCGGGATATCCGCATCATGTTCCCGGAGTGTCTGCTTGAGATCCCGGACATCGGATGCCGCCCTGACAAACGAAACCGCTATGTAATCGACTCCCTGCTCTATGCCAAACAAGACGTCCTCGACATCCTTCTCAGTGACGCTCGGCGTCGAGAAATTCGCGTCCGGGACACACACACCCCTTCGATCGCGGATTACGCCCCCGACGAGGATTTTTGTCTCAACATATCCGCCGCCGGTTTTCAGAATCAGCAGCCGGATCAGACCGTCATCGACCAGGATCGTCTGACCCTCAGAGACCTCCCGGTCAAAGAACGGATAGTTCACACAGATCATCTGTCTGGTCACGCTGCCAGCGCTCGCAGAATCTGTCGAATCTATGCTTGCCGGGTCTGTGCAGATCGTCAGGTCATCGCCGTCGTGTAAAGCCATATCCCCGCCACCCGGATTTCCGGTCCTGATCTTTGGACCCTGAATATCCATCATGATGGCGGTGGGGGTCTTGTTTTCAGCAGTCAGCTCTCGGATCATCCGTATCCGATCTCTGTGCCACTCATGCGTACCATGCGACATGTTGAGCCTGACTACGTCCACTCCGTGACGGATTATCCGGTTCAGGACGTCACGCGACTCGGTCGCAGGACCGATGGTGCATACAATCTTAGTTCTTCGTCTATGAGCCATGTTTCCCACGTGTGATCTTTGTACCTCATCCAATATATGGTTTGGCGTCCATGGAACTGTGTGGCAAAGCACAGAATCGACTG
>JAYEGG010000407.1:0-1703 GCA_034658995.1 Methanobacteriota archaeon
CTATTATTATTTGAAAAGGAACTACTATCTGATATGCACGAAAATTTTGAACGGTATGATAGCGCACTTCAGAAGACTTTAGAAAACTTCCCCTATGAAAAATCTGTGTTTATCATGATGCCGTTCGAAGAGACTGACATTAGATTGAAAAAAAATAACAGATACGATTAGAGAGACGCTCGAAGAACACGGTCTATGTGGATGGAGAGCGGATGATCCCGGGAGAACACTAAGGGATGATATATGGGGCAATATTGTTGTAAACATGCTTTCATGTAAATATGGTATTGCAGTATTTGTTGATAGAACGGTACTCGATAGATACACTGATGAAGAGATAACTGTGTTTAATGCCAATATAGCACTTGAAGTAGGATTTATGAAATCAATAGGTTTGAATATATTACTTTTAAAAGACAAGCGATTAGAGAAACTCCCCAACGACATAATCTCTAAGTTATACAAGGAGTTTGACTTCAATGACCCAGAGGGGGCGTAAAAAAGGCAATCACAGAATGGATCGAAAATTACCAGTTAGGTGAAATGTACAAGTGAAGGAGAAGTGACCATGTCCACTGAAATTTCTGTCTGCGAAAAACAGCTAATTCGTGAAATCGAAGAAACACCACAAGAATACCTGCCAAACCTGCTTCAAATTGTCCGATTGTTTCGTGAGAGCGTGGTGTTAAAGCCTGCTGAGGCTAGCTTCCGTCAGGGCTGGAAGGAAGCGATCTCAGGCGAAACACGACCGATATCTGAATTGTGGGATGGCATCGATGCCGAGTAAGCCAGCCGAACCTGTGCAGGTTGAGTTTACCCCGGAATTCAAGCGCAACCTGCGAGCACTTGCCAAGAAGTACCGCCACATTCGCTCTGACGTTCAGCCGATGATTGACCAACTTCGGACTGGTGATGTCATGGGCGACCAGGTGCCAAGGACACGCCACACTGTATTCAAGGTGCGGGTGCGGAACAGTGATATTCAGAAAGGCAAACGTTCTGGCTATCGCCTGATCTACCACCTTAAGACGCCTACAAACATCATTCTTGTGACGATTTATTCCAAGTTGGATCAGGCGGACATCTCGGCGGAGCAGGTTCGGCGCATTCTGGTCGAGTTTGATAAGCACTCCGTCTAACAGTGCCGATGCGCGAGACAGTGACTTCCTCCCCGCTACAAGTAACGGGGTCTTCTGCCGCATATCTATAAACAAAATTCGTATGTGTTTAGCCAAGGCGAAAAACCACGAGATTACACAAGATTTCACGAGATTAACACAGAAATCTTGTGGAAATCAGTGTAATCTTGTGGTTCCGTATGTATTTAGCTGCAATCTTATAGTTAGCTAAACACGTACCAAAATTAGAGTCACCTTCCAGCACCCACCTCCACTCTGCCATCAAATCTACCAACACCCACCCACATATGTCCGCTGCTCATCCCATCGCCCGACCCCCATCCCGCGGATGCCTCGGACTTCAGTCCGAGCGTGGCACGGTTGGGGCTTCGGAAGGTGGACATGATGGATGCAGGAGTCGGGGCGGGCCTCGGCGTGGGTGGTGTGATTCCGGATGTATCGAGCGAAGGCGAGATAAGAAAGGTGATGAAAGGGAATATACTCGAGTAAGCCGTGGTTTTTCGCGATTTTGTCCACATCTGTGTGTGCCAAGCCCGATCAAAAACCCGAACCAAATTACATTTA
>JAYEGG010000408.1:0-1699 GCA_034658995.1 Methanobacteriota archaeon
CGCGGGAGAAGTGAGCAGTGAAACGATTAAGAGGTATATTGAGAGAGTAGAACATGACTAAAACCAACAAAAGGGCGGCATTCATCCCCGCTACAAGTAACGGGGTCTTCTGCCGCGTATCTATAAAAACGCAAAGACGCGATGGTGCAAGGACGCAAAGATTAAAAACCACAGAATCCATCAGAATCAGGAGTTTTGAACTTGAGTTACCAGGCAAAAGCAGCGCAACCTGAATTTTTGGCGGATGGGCCCACTGCGATTCGAACGCAGGACCGCTCGGTTTCTCATTCGAAATTATGAGCCGAGCGCTCTGACCTGGCTAAGCTACGGGCCCGTGAACGCCGCCAACAGGGCTCGAACCTGTGACCTCGTGGTTAACAGCCACGCGCTACTACCAACTGAGCTATAGCGGCACACGATCGGATTTGCCAATTTTCCGATATACATAATCGTAGCAATACAGACTTAAACCTATGTGTTGCACCACATGTTTAATCAGTCAGAAGCACTCACTTATTTATCATGGGTTGTTCATTGCGGTTTCTTGGTGGGTGCAGGGAGGTTGGCAGATCCGCAGTTCTGGTCGACGATGAAATTCTGCTTGACTACGGGATAAAACCGGGCGAGTCGCAGGATCATCTGCCGTCGTACCCGCTTAACGGAGTCTGCCCGCAATCAATCATCATCTCGCACGGTCACCTCGATCATTGTGGACTGGTGCCGAATATCATGGATGTGCACCCGCAGGTCTATTCTACGCCGATTACCAAGAATCTCACGGCGTTTCTGGCGAAGGACACGCTTTCGATCGCGGAGCGTGCAAGACATGTGCCACCGTTCTATGCCCAGGATATTCATGAGTTTGTGCGAAATGCCCATACCATTGATTACAGGGAGGAGTTTGAGTGCGGCAGGCACACCGCGCAACTATATGATGCGGGACACATCCCGGGTTCGACATCGATTCTTCTGGAGTCTGAAAACGGGATGCGGATTCTGTACACCGGCGATGTGAACCTCTCGGACACACGTCTGCTGAACCGTGCTGACCAGCAGCCAAAGGCAGACATCCTGGTCATGGAAAGCACGTATTACGGCACCGATCACACACCAAGAGAGGAACTGGAGCGTGAATTCGTTGATTCGATCCGTGAAACGATCGAACAAGGCGGAAATGTGGTTATCCCATGTTTTGCGATCGGAAGAACACAGGAAATACTGCTGGTGCTGTATAAACACGGACTGCACCCTTATGTTGATGGGATGGGCGTTGATGTGTTCAGGATGATGATCCAGTACCCTGAGTACCTGCGGGACTCAAGCGCGCTCCAGCAAGCGTTCGACAACGCTACTGTGGTGAGACCAAACAAGCGGTCACAATTATTAAAAGAAGCTTCTGTCGTCGTTACAACCGCAGGGATGTTAAACGGCGGACCTGCACTGCATTACATCAACAAACTGCACGATGATCGGTACAGCAAGATTCTGCTGACCGGATATCAGGTCGAGGGCACCAACGGATACCATGCACTCAAGCACCACCACATAACCATCGGGAAGCGGGTACTGCGTCTGGGCATGAAGGTGGAGCAGTACGATTTCTCTGCCCACTGCGGAGATAGTGAGTTAAAAAAGATCGTGCGCGGGTTCTGCGACCTTGGCGGCGAGCTCGTGTTTGTGATGCATGGCAACAACCCCG
>JAYEGG010000409.1:0-7699 GCA_034658995.1 Methanobacteriota archaeon
GGGCTGCCAGCGGTTGTGACGATGGTGCTGGCGATCGGTGTTACAGCGATGGCGCGGAGAAACGCAATCATAAAGCGGTTGCCTGCCGCAGAGACCCTCGGGTGCACCACTGTTATCTGCTCGGACAAGACCGGGACGCTCACAAAGAACCAGATGACAGTGTCACGGATATACGCCGGGAGAAGGGACTACACGGTGAGCGGGGTTGGGTACGAACCATCCGGGGAGTTTACCCCTGCCGAGATGAGTGAAGAGCTGGAACTGACATTGAAAGCGGGTCATTTCTGCAACGATGCGAGAATCGACCAGGAAGATGGCTACAGCGTCATCGGGGACCCAACAGAGGGTGCACTGCTCGTCTCTGCGATGAAAGCAGTGAAAGCAGGTATTGGAGCACCCAATGATCAATTACATCGACTGGATGAGCTACCGTTCGATTCAGAGCAGCAGTATATGGCTACGCTGCACGAGGGCGACGGAAAGCACATAATATTTGTGAAAGGGTCGCCAGAGCGGGTTCTCGGGATGTGCCAGACCAGAATGGTGGATGGCGAGATCGAGCCGATGGACAAGGCGGAAAGAGTTGAGATACTTGCAAAGGTGGATGAGATGGCAGGAGATGCGCTCAGGCTGCTTGCAATGGCGTACAGGGAAATTACGCCAGAGCGTGGTTCAATCAATGGGAACGATCTTGTGGGCATGACCTTTCTTGGCATAGAGGGTATGATCGATCCGGCAAGAGAGGAGGCGATAGATGGGGTTGCAAAGTGCAGGAGCGCAGGTATCCGGGTTGTGATGGCAACAGGAGATCATGCGAGGACAGCAAAGGCAGTCGCCCGAAAACTCGGAATCGGAATCGACACAGAGAAGGCAGTCACCGGAGAGGAACTCTCGAAGATGAGTGACGATGAACTCTACGACGTCGTTACAGATGTGTCGGTCTACGCACGGGTTGCGCCCGAGGACAAGTTCAGGATCACAAGAGCTCTTCAGAAGCACGGGGAGGTCGTCGCAATGACCGGTGACGGCGTCAATGATGCGCCAGCACTCTCTGCCGCCGACATCGGGATTGCCATGGGCATAACCGGGACCGAGGTGAGCAAGGAAGCGTCAGACATGATCCTTGCAGACGACAACTTCGCAACGATCGTCTCTGCTGTGGAAGAAGGCAGACACGTCTACAACAACATCAAAAAAGTCATCCTGTACACGCTCCCGACAAACGGCGGGCAGGCGCTGCTGGTTATGGGCGCAATACTCCTCGCACCGTTTCTAACACTCTTCCATGATCGGCTTCCACTTGCACCCGTGCAGATACTCTGGATCAACCTCTTCGACGCAGTGGCGCTCGCGCTCCCCCTGATCATGGAACCGATGGAGAAGGATCTGCTCAAGAAGCACCCGAGGAATCCTGACGAACGAATCACCGATCCCCCGTTCGCAAGGAAGGTCGGGCTGGTCTCAATCGTGATGGCGATCTCAGGGTTTGCGATGTACTACCACTACGGAATGCCTGCGATCGAGGGATCAATAATAGTGAATGACCTCCTCCTCACACAGGCGCAGACTGCTGCATTCACAACCGTTGTGCTGGTGCACCTCTGCTACGTCGTGACCGCACGGTCGATCACAGAATCAGCATTCACATTCAGCCCGTTCTCGAACCGATGGCTGCTTGGTGGGATGGTGCTCACCATTGTGACGCAGCTTACAATCGTCTACCATCCGATCGGACACGCCATTCTCAAAACGGCACCGCTGCCGCTGGAATGGTGGGGACTGATGATATTGTTTGCGCTGCCCGGGTTCGTTATGGTTGAGGTTGAGAAGTGGCTTGCGAAACGGGGCGCGTCAACCTGACACTGATGCTCGGAATCGAAACTGTGAGTTGCACGTTGTAGCATAATTGCGCAGAATCCTTAAATAGTAGAATCTCAATTACAGGACTTTCAAAGATGTGGTGAAAAACACTATCAACCAACCCGATCGATGTATGACCTATCAAAACATAAACCCCCTTGCCACCGGTTTCCCTAACTTACCATAAATTTTCCCAGATCCAGCAGAGAACATAATCGAGCTTGTTTTACGTTCATCTCTTCAACCATCAGCATGACCTTTTTACCCGTTTCTTCCGGATAAGTGGATCATGGCAAAAAAAAGATTAACCGCAGAGGACGCTGAGGATCGCAGATGGGTTGTTGTTTCTCTCTTCCGTCCCTATGCGCTCTCGGTGGTTTTTCGAATCGTCCCAGAAAATAATAAAAAGTGTCAGGTAGCATCAATAAAAAGCGGACCCGAATCAACAAGGAAAATACCCCCCAATAACACTCCTGAACGTATGATGAAGTTGAGTTATCCCTATAAACCACAATTCAACCAATTGGTGGGTGCATGAACTCATACAAATCAAGCATGAAAACAGCCCCATTTACTCCGAATAACCCGGGCAAAACCCGGTTCCAAGATATGCTTTTAACGCTAAAAACAACCGTCAAACAGTGGCTGCTGGCATAGGGTGTTATAAGGATGGATAAACTGCGAAGTCTTGCGAAAATGTCCGGGAATCACCTAATGCCGTGAATCCTCCACAATCCTTCCATCGACTATCCTGATGATCCGGTCGGTCTTTGCAGCCATCTCTTCATCATGTGTTACCAGGATGAATGTCTGCTCATGCTCTCGATTGAGCCGCCGTAGTAGTTCATAGATGGCGTCGCTTGCCTTGGAGTCAAGGTTGCCTGTTGGTTCATCCCCGATGACGATGTCGGGGTGGTTCACAAGGGCACGCGCAATTGCGACTCTCTGGTTCTGTCCGCCTGATAGTTGGTTTGGTCTGTGGTCTTCTCTGTCAGCCAGTCCGACTTCCTCAAGCATCATGCTTGCCATCTTCTTTGCTTTCGAGTGTTTGGTGTTGTTTATTAGGAGTGGCATCATCACGTTTTCGATTGCGTTAAAGTCGGGCAGCAGGTGGTGGTACTGGAAGATGAATCCGAGTTCCCGGTTCCTTGTTTTAGAGCGTTCTTTATCGGACATCCTCGTGATATCGGCGTTGTTGAGCAGGATGGTGCCGCTTGTGGGTGTATCAAGGATGCCGATCTGGTTGAGCAGGGTGCTTTTCCCGGAGCCTGATGGACCCACGATCGCCAAAAACTCGCCCCGTTCAATATTCAGGTCCACGCCGTCCAGTGCTTTTATCTCCACTCCGTCGCCGAATATTTTTGTCAGGTTCTTTATCTGGATTATATATTTATCAGACACTCTGTATCGCCTCCACCGGATCCATTTTTGAAGCTCGCCGGGCAGGGAATACACCAGCTATAATATTTATGACCATTGCAAAGATGCTGGCTTTGACAAAGTTCTCAAGCTCTATTTCTACGGGCAGGTGGTCCATCCCGAAATACATCTCGGGTGGTAGGGGTATGGTAATGGATGCAATTGCCAATGAAGCGGCATATCCCAGTATACAACCGATTATAACCCCTGCCATACCCAGTATCCCTGCTTCCAGCAGAAATATCAGCATTATGCTCCGTCTGGACGTGCCCATCGCCATGAGCATTCCTATCTCACCCACTTTTTCCATGACTATCATGATCAGGATATTGGCGATACCAAAACCTGATATGGAGAATATGATGATATAAAAGAAATAAACCATGCCCTCCGAGGTCTCCAGCAGGTTAAGAATCTCTGCATTCTGCCGGGTCCAGCTCACGGCATCATAGCCAGTCTCCCGGTCAATCTTGTTAGCCATAATATCGGCAGCATAAGCATCATACATCCTCACCCCTATTCCTGTTACCACATCCCCTGCCCCATAGAAATCCTGCAACCGCTCAAGGTTTGTAAATGCCATTGTTTCATCAACTGGCGTTCCGGTCTGGAATATGCCGGTAATAGTGAAATCGGCAGGTCTTGCCCCGGGAATCTGGGCTGTGACCGTATCGCCCATCTCCACATCAAGGTTTTTGGCTAATTTGTAACCAAGGATGATGTGGCTGCCAGGATTTTCAATGGATGCAAACTCCCCCGCAAACATATTTTTTTCCCTGTTTACAACCCGGTTCTCATCGTTGGGATTTATGCCGTACAACAGCACTCCTTCGGCATTGTGCTTGTGTTGCAGGGCAGCTTCACCCTGGAAATATGATGAGAGTGCCTCTACACCTTCTTGACCATAAATATTGTTCTCAAGCCCGTGGTACAGGTGTATGTAATCCTCACCCTCCTTTGGCTGGACCGTGATATGTGCCTGGTTCTCAATTGTTGAATCAATTAGTATACTCATGTAACCGCTCATCATTGACATGAAGACTATGATTATCCCGACTGCCAGTGCTACTGCAATGATGGAAAACAGGGTCTGCCGCCGGCGTGACCTGATATGTCTCGTGGCAACATCGAGTTCAAACATGGGAGTCGCCCTCACTCACGCCCTATCGCCTCCACCGGATTAAGCTTTGAAGCACGACTGGCAGGATATATCCCGGCGATGAGATTTAGCAGGAATGTGAACAACACAATAATTATCGCATCCTGCAATCTGACAACAAAAGGAATCGAGGTGATGCCAGCCATGACCTCCATCTCGTATGTGTATGACCCCATCCAAATGGCTAATCCCGCCCCCAAAGCTACACCTAAAACGGCGCCCAGCAGTCCAAGGATGCCGCTTTCCATTACAAATATCATCATAATGCTTCTTCTGGGCACCCCCATTGCCATGAGCATGCCGATCTCCCGGGTCTTCTCCATGACTGCCATGAACAAGGTGCTGACGATCCCGAAAGACGCTATAATGATGATGAGGCCCAGTGTGATATTATTGCTCGTCCCCTCCAGCTTCAGTGTCTGTATTATCTCGGGATTTGTCTCCTTCCAGCCTGAGGCAGGATATCCCATTGCGTCTATCTTCTCTGAGATTGCCTGTGCCTGCTCCCGGTCATCCACACGGACTAAGATGCTGTTCACCACGTTTGCCACGTCAAGAAAATCCTGGGCAGTGGACATCGAAGTAAATCCCAGTGTTTCGTCAATGGGCGTACCGCTGTCATAGATGCCCACTACTTTCAGGGCTGCAGGGTTGGCTTCAGGAAAGGACGCATCAATGGTATCACCGATTTCCACATCCAGTTTCTCAGCCAGGGCGTCACCCACCACCACACTGTTGGACGAAACCTCCAGGTCCCTGAAACTGCCATCGATTAGATCGTCATTGATATGCAGCACTGAATCATGTGCAGCCACCCGGATTCCCTGCATGACCACATTCTTGTTCTTGTCTTTATACTCGAAAGTAGCAGGTCCGGCAAGAACTGGCGATACACCCACCACACCATCAATGCCTCTTATGTCCTCGGTGAGTTTACGGTATAGGTGGATGTAATCTTCATCGACCTCAGGTTCAACTGTTACATGCGCCATCCTGTCAACGGTCTTTGAATACATCTCATCGGTAAACCCAACCATCAGCGCCTGAGACCATACGAGCAGCATAACTGCCAGCCCGACTGCAAGCACAGAAAAGATGGTCTGCCTGCGCCTTGACGTGAGGTGCCGCAGGGCAATGAAGAGTTCGTACACGGATATCACCTATCCTTGCGGAAGAGGTATATCGCCATAATTGCGAAAGCCGCTTGATAAATGTTAAATCCCGGTGTCTTTTCGGGCGTGGGAACCTGCGAAACATTTACATATCTACCCTCTTCTGCTTCTATGACCGTCTCCAGTATGTCCACCACATCACCGTCGTTTCCTATCACCTTTACAGATAGCTCATACATGCCTGCAGGGAGCCTGTTATCCCAGATGACCTCTGTCGTCTCGTCATCATCTGACATCAGAATCGGGGATTTTTCCCTGATCTCCTCGATGGTCTCGCCATCCGTTGATACCGTAAAGACGATCTCGCCAGTAAACGGCACCTGCGAAAGTCCCAGAACCGTTGCGCTTGCCCCGGTCTCATCCCTATAGAGTTCGGTTATACGGGCATCATCCTTTGCAGTGAAATCCACTGATCTGGCGATCACAGTATCTCTCTGCCTCTGCGACGGGACTTTGACCTTCACTCTGGCAGAGTACGGGTGGTTGTTTTCAAGACGCACATTCCAGTCCGCCGATAGCGGCGTTGTCTGCACCACATCGACTCTCGGGTCTCTTGTCCTGTGGATGACGGTATCTCCGTCAACGAGCATGTACTCAACATCTGTCAGTACCGCCTGCGTGCCAAACTGGGTTCTGTACGGCGAGATGATGATACTTACACCGCGGGAATCAGGGATAATGTCCTTAATAAACACCCTCGGAAGCGCCGGGCTGCCATAAGAGAAATTATGATACCTCGTATCCAGTACCGAGCCGCCCATGGAAAGGGTCATCCGGGTGATGTAGAAACCGTCTTCCGGACTTTTAAGGTCCCATGACACCACCTTTGTTACATCAGTATCGGGAAGAGCCTCGTTGATCTCGAATCTCTCCGTTCTCAGCACTTCCCCCTCAAGCATCAGTTCGAAATCGATCGTTATGTCTGTGTGGTGCGCTCCCGAGTGGAGAGTGACATCAGCCGAATCGATGCTTGAATAGAGATCGGTGATGCTAATATCCTCTGTGCTGACTGTTTGGGCTGCGGCGGATGAAAGAATTGCCGGAAACACCAAAAATACCAGAAGGGATGTTGTTATGGTGAGTTTGTGTCTGTTCATGCGGATGCCTCCATCTTTGATACGTATTTCATGAATATCCCTGGCTCTGCTCCGAGTATCCTCTCGATGAAGTCGAATGTGGTGTCTGTTATCTCTTTCATCTTCTCGGTCTTATCTTCGAGACGGTATGTCTCATGGATGTGGGAGATTGCGCCAGCAGTCTCAATGATGGCTAATGCCGCCATCTCAGGGTACCTGACATTGAAGAATCCCTCGTCTACCCCCTCTTCGATCATCCGGCTGAACAGGGGAATTATGATCCGAGGAACTCGTTTTTCAAACTTGACATGCAGATGCGCATTTCTCTCCTCATGGACATACTCAACAAGCCCTTGTCCGGATCTACCGATGCTGCTGAAGAATTTGAAGAACCCGATGATCTTCTCGATGGCATCCGAACCGTCTCTGGAGGCTATATCCTCCATTCCAGCACGTATCTCCTCGATCCACCTGTCGGTTATCGCGCTTAATACCTCGTCCTTCGATTTGAAGTAGTGGTAGAACGTGCCCTGTGCCACACCGGCATTTCTGACGATTTCAGATATCGTGGTCTCTTCGTAGCCGTTTTCGAGGAAGAGCTCCTCTGCGGTGTCAATTAGTTCGCTGCGCCGCGTTTCCGGGTCCTTTACTGTGCGGGTTATGTTGTTTGCCTCAACAGGTCTTGTGGTATTGACTGACTGTCAATCAGTTATTGGTGTGAACAGCATAAATAGTTTTCGCGGTGGCGGGGCTGTCGAGACGGTCACACCAGTCTGGCGTCGTGCTCCACCAGACTCGCATCAGATCATGTATGAATAAGACCCCGCCCACCCCAACAACCTTCAAAAGATTGTCGATGACTTCTACCATATATCAAACAACGGTTCTCCGGGCCACATACGCGCAAGCGAGATCGTCAACCCCTTCATGCAAACCACGCACCAGAAACTTAAGCTCCTTCAACTCGATAAAACCAGAGTCCTGCAAGAGTTTCTCGATGTACCCGCCGCTAT
>JAYEGG010000410.1:0-1683 GCA_034658995.1 Methanobacteriota archaeon
CCATAGATGAATATACCAATGGTACATGAAGTACCAGATCCAATAAAAAATAGTCAACGATTATAATACTTGCAATAGCCCGAAACGCCTCGAAATCTGTTGCAAACCATTTCTGTGGGTCATGTCGGGCTTGCAGGGCGGGGAAGGATGGGCTAATCATCAGATCGCGTTCGTGAAACGTTCACGTAATAAGAAAGAGTGATACCGTAACAATGCATCACAGTATCCAGGGTCGTGAACACATCAATGCGAGTAGCACAATCATACGACTATTTTACAGAGGTGATTTACATGCAAGATTCAGATACAACGAAATACGTCATTAGAGCTGCGATAACTGCAGAGGGGATCGTTGAGCGCCCTGATGTAGTTGGGGCGGTCTTTGGGCAGACCGAGGGGCTACTGGGCAACGACCTTGATCTACGTGATCTCCAGAAAACCGGCAGAATAGGGAGAATCGATGTGAGCATTGCTCCCAAAGCCGGTAAGTCTACAGGGACGATCACAATCCCATCAAGCCTCGACCGCATTGAGACTGCCATTTTAGCAGCATCACTTGAGACGATCGACCGGGTTGGACCGTGCCTCGCACACATAACGCTTGATAAAGTGGTTGATGTGCGTGCTTCGAAGAGAAAACAGATCATCGAGAAGGCAAAGTATGTTTTGACCGACATGTTCGATCAAACAGTCCTGGAAAGCCAGGAGATTACCGAAGAAGTTAAAAAAGCTGTGCGAATTGAAGAGATCACTGTATGGGGCAAGGATAAACTTCCGGCAGGTCCCAACGTGGTGAATTCTGATGCGATTATCATCGTAGAAGGGCGCGCAGACGTTCTCACTCTGCTGCGATACGGGATCAAAAACGCGATCGCCGTTGGCGGGACCTGCATCCCCGATGCAATCATACCGCTGTGCAAAGAAAAGACGGTCACCGCTTTCACAGACGGGGATCGTGGTGGTGAGCTGATCATCAAGGAACTGTTGCAGGTAACCGACCTCGATTTTGTCGCACGCGCTCCTGACGGCAAGGGTGTTGAGGATCTCGTTCAGAAGGAGATCGTGACTGCGCTACGCCAGAAGGAGCCGGTCGAACAGGCGATCATCAGTTATGCGCAGGAAGCCGAACCAAAAAGGAAGATACACGATCGCGGCACGAAAATGCGCAGGAAAACCGTTTCAAAACCCCCTAAGGTCGAGAAACCAGAGAACGGTTCCGAATTCGCGACACATGTACAGGAACTTTCCAATACCCTGGGTGCACGACTGCTCGATGGCGACACCAACGTCATCAAAGAGGTGCCGGTGCGGGATCTGGCGGAATCGCTGAAAGGTTGCACCGATTCCATCGAAAGCGTGGTCTTTGATGGGATGGTTACCCAGCGAATACTGGACATCGCTGCTGAAAAGAACGTTAAATGTCTTGTTGGGGCTGAACTGGGACACATCACCAAGCACCCAACCGCTATCAAGGTTATGACCGCATCCAGCCTGTAACGCAGAGTTACTCTCTGCGGTTTTACTTTTTTTCTGATTGATCATCTGTAGATCTGTGCATGTATTTAGCTAAAACACATACGCGGAGGTTTTGGCTCTTTGGTAATTCGAGTTACAAGCACTTTTTCACACTTCAGGAGGCTCCGGTTATGGTATGGAATATTAAACCGCAGAGGACGCAGAGGT
>JAYEGG010000411.1:0-1671 GCA_034658995.1 Methanobacteriota archaeon
AAGGTATGTATTTAGCTGAGGTGGAAAAACCACGAGATTACACGAGATTAACACAGAAATCTTGTGGAAATCTGTGTAATCTTGTGGTTGGCTAAACACGTACTCCAGAAGAAATTAAAAAGTCTCATATTTCCTCCACAAGAACAACGTTAGTTTTTGATGGCATCCGGATTCTGTAGATAACTTCCAGAGGGAAATTTACGCTTTACGGTTTGAAATATACGGTACGTATGAAGAAATGTCCATCAGTGTTCTAAAAGAACCTAAAAACGAGTTATATGATTGTTGTAAAAGCTATATAGAAAAAACTATAGAAATGCGTAAACTAACTGAGTTTGACTAATATTTCCCGATCTTCTTCGAGCATCTGCCGAATGTATTCGATATCTTCTTCGGTCATGGTTATATCTGTGATCTGAATACCCTTGATAACAATGGTTTCGGTCCGGGGAAGGATCCGAATTAGTTATGTGTATTTGCCAGACTAAGGAACCATGAGATTCTGAAGCGTGACAGTCTCCATATCCCTACCAATCGCAACGTCGCAGCCACTACAGTACTTACGCACTGTTTCCACCATCTCATCCTCAAATCCCATTGTGTGCGGGTAGAGGTGCGTGAGAATGATCCTTGCCACCGACACTGACCCAAACATCTCGCCAAACGCCCGCGGTGTCGTGTGATTGGTCACGTCAGGCACAGAATCCGGAAACGAGCACTCATGGATCAGGATATCCGCGCCATCACAGAGCATCTTGATGCTCTCGCACGGCTCGGTGTCTCCGGTGTACACCGCCCGCACCTGCCCACGCTCATCGACGATACCGTAGCCAAGCGACGGCAGCGCATGTATGGTCTCTGCACAGACGATCTCGAACTTTCCGATCGAAACACGATCCTGATCCGCAAGCTCGGTGACATTGATCCGCACCCGGTCGTTCATGTAGGGATACGCATCAAAAACCCTTGCAAGCCACTCATCGGTTCCGGAAGGTCCGTATATCGCAAGATCGTAGCTTTCGCAGAGCCATTTCGCTTTGATCAGGCTCATGACGTCCGCGACGTGGTCAAGGTGCAGGTGCGTGAGGAATACCTGCTTGATCGCGGTGCAGTCGGTAAAGCCGGTAAGGCGCGGGAGAACACCGCTTCCGCAGTCGAACAATACTGAAAATTCCGGAGATGTCAGATCGCCAAGCTCAACGAGCACGCCTGACTGCACCCGGTGTGGCTGCGGGATGGCAACACCGGTTCCGATCAATGTTATCCTGATGGACATGGTTGGTGACTACTCGCGGGCAGGCGGCTTAATCTTAACCGCCCCCTGAAAAGAACGGGGCGCAGGGGGCAGCGCAATCTTCGCATTTTCAATGCGGCGCCCGCCACCCCGCACAATCGGGCTTGGCATTACAGTTGTAAATATGATGGATAGATAACCATGTGCGCACGAAAAGAAGCCGTAAGAACGGTTTGCTTACCCGCGGCGTTGGTAACATGCGCGAAAATCGCATCGCCGCGAGCAAGCACAAGCTGTTATGCTCTCTGGTAAGAGTTTATTGGTAACATGCGAAAGACGTTCCAATATCGGATTTACCCCACGCGGAAGCAAAACATCTTATTACTGTATGTGCTCTCGGTGTGCCGACACCTTTACAACGACACTCTACATGACCG
>JAYEGG010000412.1:0-7556 GCA_034658995.1 Methanobacteriota archaeon
GCTGGCGAGATGTTTGCGAAACCGTATGTACGCACGGACTGTGCGGAATTTAAGCCTGTGGAGATGCGCCGTTGGGCGCCCCGTGAAGCAGGAAGCCCCGTTACTTGTAGCGGGGAGGAAGTCACAGCCTCATGATTGTGCGATTCGTAAATTCGTGTTGGAATTACGGATGCGCACGTTTAAACGAGTAGTATGAGTCTAACCGTCCTAAAAATGCGTACATGATTAGTTTAGAGCCATGCTAACCAGAAGACATCAAAAACGATTTTTTCACAAAAAATCGAGTAAAAACTGCCCTTCGGGTTGGAAGTCAGTTTTGGATCAAACTTTTGGAGACTTTTTAATTTCTTCCGGATAAGTGGATCATGGCAAAAAAGATTAACCGCAGAGGACGCTGAGGATCGCAGATGGGTTGTTGTTTATCAGTGTCAATCTGTGGTTAAAAGCCATTGTCAGCCACAGATTAAAACTGATTTCACGGATTTGATGTAATACCATCGTAAATTTATGAAACCTGCATCTACAATAATATCATAAATCGCCGATTTTTTGGATGGTGCCTCGGTCACCACTTAATTTGAAGCGGATACTCAAAAAGTCCATCTTGAATCATGTTTGGCGGGAGTGGTGCATGGGATATTACACAGTAACAATTACAAATAACCCTTACAAACCAAAAAGTTTAAGCATTACAAAAATGTATTACAAATCATGGAAACAAGTATAACCTTCCCTACCACCTTCGACCCGAAGTTTGAAAGATCGGCAGAATTGATCGCGTATCTGACAAAAGGAATTGCCTACAGGGATAATGGGGACATCCGTATAACAAGCAAGCCTGAACTCAATAAAATTATTGCTGAAAAATACGAACAGAAGGATTTTATCGGTGCGAATACAATTCTGGAGGCTGCAAAAAAGACGTTTGAGACAACATCCGAAGAACTTGCGGAACGTGTGTCAAAATCGATCAGAGTACCAACGCCAACATATCTGAAACTTGTTGAAATTGCCCTCCGGGAAAAAGTGAGTCTGGCAAGTGTGATGAGAACGGTGGTGCTCGGACCTGCAATCAGAAGCGCACTCGACGAATTGTCTGAAAGACCCGAAGTTGTGCCTGACAGGTTGTCTCGTGTAGAGGCTGTATGTGGGGACTGGGTTACGTCCGAATCTTCAAAACAAGCCAGATATTCTCTGGATTTTACATACGAACACAGTTTCAGGGCGTGTGAGCTGTTGACTCGATATGTGGAGTTTGAGTCGCTCAGACGATGTGATGAATTGGACATCCCCAAGAAAGCGATAGCAATTTACTGGTCACTCTTCACGTCCCCACATGATGATTTATTTAGTAGTTGGATCGCGAGAGAGGTAGAATCGTATCTGATCCTCAGCTATGATGCGAACACCGCATCTGAAGGTTTTTACGTTACTCTGAAAGACGACAATGTCGTTTTGGGGCACAAACTGCTTGTGGGGTATGATGATGAATACATGTCTGTGGCAGTTATGGATAATATCCGGGAAAAGTTTGGGACGCAGATCGTAGATTCTATATTAACTGCGATAAGTGGTCACAAACACACCGGAGCGGAATATATTGCAGGGGTGGTGGAAGAATCAATGGTATTTGGAATGGATGTGAATTTCTACAGCATAATCACTGTAGATGCCAACCGCGTGTATATAGGTGGCACCGAAGTCTACAAAGAGAACAGAAATGAGATAGTCAAAAGCATACTAACACAACACCTGCATGGAACAGCACTTGATGAAGATGCGATGCAGAAGGCGATACAAAACGCTATTGATGTAGACGATGTAAGCAAGGCAAGCGAACTATCCGGAAAACTTGCAGAACATAGTGTGCGTATGGGTGTTGCAGAATGGATAACAAACTCGTTATTCAGTGCGATAGAGACCTCAGAAGTTGTGACATTCACAATTCCGCCAATATTCACTCCGATCTTGAATTCTCTGCAAGAAGATAAGAAAATTCCTGATTTGGTTGAACAATATCTACATAAGGGGCAGTAATGCAGACTTCTGAAGAACCGAACCGCAATGATCGCGGTGTCGCATTGTTCATAGATCACTATAACATCCTCAACGGATGCAACAACGCTGGTATAGGCAGTTATAATTACGATGCACTTGTCGAAGTCGCCAGCAAAGCAGGACAGGTAGTACTTGGTCGTGTTTATCTTGTCACAGACAGGTCCAGTGCGGGAATGCTGCACAAATTCTTTGAATTTGGAATCGAGCCAGTATACACACCCGAATATAAAACAGGGGATGAATATAACCTCAAAAGCCTTGCTGATCCAATGATGATCTGTGACATCATGCAGACACTCTACGAACGACCGTTCATTGAGACTTTTGTTATCGTCAGCGGAGACAAAGATTTCATACCTGTGATACGGAAGATATCCGAACACGGAAAACGCGCAGTCATCATCGGAGTTGAAAAGAGTACGGCAAAGTCATTGACCACCGAATGCGCCCGGCTAAATTTCAGATTTCTGGCTTATGAAACTATGCACCGGGTCATTAAGAGTTCGGGCGCCGAGAATAGATAACGGTGATTATACATGATAGAACTTCGAAGCGAACCATACACCCTTGTCCCGCGCCCTGACATCCCTGAGACCGAGAAGCGGTTCCGGTCCTGCCTCAACACGGAATGGTGCTGCGGGATCATGTTCGGTGTGCTGGTGCACCACAAGTTTGCGCAGCCCATCGAATACGATGCCATACTCTGGAGCCGTGATTCGATGCTCTTTATCGAATATAAAGACTCGGTTGCCGCTTACCGGAGGATGAGTGCAAAACGCGTACAACAGGTAGCCGGTTCATCCAGAAACATCGCAAAAAAATTCGGATTTGACGAGTACGCCTATATCCTGGTGGTAAACGGCATCCCCGAAGCAACGAAAAAGGGAAACGTCGTGGTAATCCCGCTCAAAGAACTCCCCCGCGACGAGCCTGATTTCCAATCAACGAGACCTGAACTCGATTATGTGCAGAAACTGATCGCGCAGTACGAGCGAGAGGAAAATCCGGTGGACGTGACGCGAAAAAGGGTGATTCGCGATCTAAACGTGCTCGGGGGCATGATCGAGCAACAGAAATAAAACGATTTTTTCACGAGTGAAAACTGCCCTCCGGGTGGGTTGGCGATGTGCTTTTTCGTAGATGAAATGATGCGTATGGTGACTGGACGTTATGGTAGACTTGTTGTGGAATAATGGACACCTTAGGCGGCAGCATTTCATAGAATTTTATATCGCAACAAGTCTAATGTATATGCCATGAAAAAATTCGGCTATTAGCACTAAACACGTGCGACACCCTCACGCAAGCCCGAGTTTCTGCAGCACCTTCTCAGGAGTGGACTGATATGCGTGGATGATCGTTGCTATAACCTCAAAATCAGTGACCTTGTTATGCAGGAGGTATTCAAAAATTTTCTGGCGATATACAAGCTCTTTCTTCAATTCCTGGATGGTCCATCCCCGTCTTATCATTATATCTTTGAGCGCTTTTGATTCTCCGACGCGCTCGATCACGTCTTTTGCAGGATTCCACGCGAAGATGTCGTTTGTCCTGAGGTTTCTTGTGGTCGGATCGATATCTGTGATCTCCACGATCTTAATGGATCTGCGTGCACGCTGCCCTTTGATATATATCTGGGATTGTATGCTCATGATGTCAAGAGCCTCGATCATCGTCCTTGGAACGCTGATCGGGGGGTTTTCAAGACGGTGTATTGCAGATGCAACTGAATCGGCGTGCATTGTTGAGAATGTTGTGTGTCCGGTGCTCATCGCCTGAAATAGTGTGAGGGCTTCTTTGCCCCGGACCTCGCCTACCAGCAGAAACTCGGGGCGTTGCCTGAGCGCACCGCGAAGCAGTTCGTACATATCGATTGCGCCGCGGTTGTCGGCGGTGAATGCATCTCTTGTCACGCCCGGAATCCAGTTTGGGTGCGGGAGCTGCAGTTCTCGTGTGTCCTCAAGTGTGATGATCTTTGCTTTTTCTGGCATGAAGAGGGCAACGGCGTTGAGTGAGGAGGTCTTTCCTGATGCGGTGCCGCCTGCAAAGATCAGGCTCTTGTTGTTCTCGATGCAGAGCCACAGATAAGCCATTGATTCGGACGAGAATGTGTTCCAGTTGATCAGATCGACCGGCGTGATCGGAACGTCCTTGAACTTGCGTATCGTAAATGTGCTGCCGTGGGCGGTTACCGCCTCACCGAGCGTCATCTGGATTCTGGAGCCGTCCGGCATCGCGGCATCGATCATTGGCTCTGCTATGGATATGTGCTTGCCGCTTCGTTGTGCAAGCCTGATTATGAATGAATCCAGTTCCTCTTCCCCGTAAATGACTGATGTCGGGATGTTTAAATATTGTTTGTGGTATAAATAGATCGGAATGTCATAACCGTTGGCAGACACATCCTCGATGTTGCTGTCATGCATCAGCGGATCGAGTTTTCCGAACCCGATAAAATCCCTGACGATGTAATACAGTATCTTTTCGAGTGTTGCGATGTCTATATCGATCGCATAATCCTGCACGAGCGATCTGACTTTTTTTACAAGAATTTCTTCCTTATCTGCATCTTCTTCGACCTCTTCCACCAGAAGCACATCCCTGAGCCTGGACCGGACCTCTTCAAGGAACTCTTCCTCAAGCCCACCCAGAAGCGGCTCAACCACCTGATACAACAGGTCATCCCGCTCGGTGTCGCGCAGAATCACGACGAACGCATAAGGCTCATTCACCCAGTATCTATCAGTCTCTTCATAACCCTCCATTCCATCGAAAGAGACGATGGGACCGTGTTTTTCCGGATCATACGGTTCAAATTCCAGTTCCTTCTTCTTGAAAAGAGTTTCAATCTTCTTCTTAAGCGACAATTTCTCTTTTTCAGGAGCCTTATCTGGTGTTCGCTTATGTTTCTTGGTTTCGCTCTTAAAATCGTTTAGCAGGTCCTCTTTTGTGATTTTTACTGCGTCACTCCCATTACCTGACTTCCCCTTGCCCTTTTCTGTGTCAACCCCTGGTGGAATCCCGGATTCCTTGAATGCATCTATAGTAGAATCCTCACCCGCCATATTCGGGATGGCTGCTCCGTTATTTTCCATAACTGACTAACCTCACGTACCTGACACTCTATTACATATATATGTGCCACACACATAATAAATCATTGGTCTATACTGGTTGCGGCGTCCCGAATGTAGGAGACGAACATTCCTGATAAAGATACATCAAAGTGAGGGTAGCCGGAAGTGCATGCTCGAGTGACTTGTGATGGGGACCACAAGATCACACCGATTTCCACAAGATTTTTGTGTAATCTTGTGTAATCTTGTATACTCTCGTGGTTTTATATGTGGAGATCCCCACAATACTTGAGTATGTACAGCCGGAAAACACCAACATTCACAATTTCACAACATTGATAAAACCAGGTGGATACGATGCAGGAATACATACAGACCATAAGCGAAGGGAAAAACCTCTCCATAGAACAGGCAACTGAGGCAATCGGCTGCATATTCACAGATGCGACCGATGCCCAGATCGGGGCGTTCCTATTAGGAATCAAGATGAAAGGCGAGACAATCGACGAGATTGCAGGGTTTGCGCGTGGCATGCGTGCTGCGGCAAGAACCATCACGCCGGACGTTACAGGCACGCTCATAGACACCTGCGGCACAGGCGGCGACGTCCACAACACCATAAACGTCAGCACAGCCGCCGCAATCGTCACAGCCGCCGCAGGAATTCCGGTCGCAAAACACGGCAACTACGCGATCACATCAAAGTCGGGAAGCGCTGATGTGCTGAAGGCTCTCGGCATAACAATCGATCTCCCGCCAGAGACAGTCACTGATTGCATCGAGAAAGTTGGCATCGGCTTTCTCCTGGCGCCAGTCTTCCATCCGGCGATGAAACGCGTTGCAATGCCACGAAAAGAACTTGGTGTGCGAACCATCTTCAACATATTAGGTCCGCTCACCAACCCAGCGGGCGCGTCAGCACAGGTGATCGGCGTCTTTGACCCCGCGCTCTGCGAAACGCTTGCACGGGTGCTTGCACTCCTCGGAAGCAAGCGCGCCATGGTCGTGCATGGAGATGGCATGGACGAAATCTCAAATATCAGCGAGACAACGATTGCATCACTCGAGAACGGAGAGATCACGACTCACACGGTCAAACCAGAGGATTTCGGGTTTGAACGGGCGGCAATCGCTGATATTGCCGGAGGAACGCCTGAAGAGAACGCCCGAGACATCATCTCGATATTTGAGGGCGAGGAAGGACCAAAACGGGATATCGTGGCGCTCAACGCAGGTGCTGCGATCCATGTTTCCGGAAAGACGGCTGATCTCAAGTCAGGGGTTCGGAAGGCAGAGGAAGTCATCGACAGCGGCGAAGCACTCGGCAAGCTGCGTGCGTTTGTGGAGTTTGCAGTGTGAATGGTTTGCAGCTCTTAAACGCTGACAAGATGCGCTTGCAAAATCAAGCTGTGATGTGCGGCGGCATATCCCACAGTTCTGCCATCACACGCTTCGCTTGCGTGCGGCAAGCTCGATTGCCCGGATGATGCTGCTCGTCGGATTAATCGTTGCAACCGGGATGCTTAAGATCTTCTCGATCGTCGGGCTGACGATGGGTGCGCAGACGAGTGCTGATGCACCATCACGCTCGGCGCGGACCGCTGCAATGATCGCATCCTCCATCGTGTAGGCAGCATACTCACGGACGACCACAGACTCGCCATCGATCAGCAACTGCTTCTCGTTGATACGGTCAAGCGTCGGGCGCGCGGCGATCACCGCGATAAAATCCCGATCCGTGCCCTCAAGTCTCCGTATGGTTGCTATGATCTGCCGCAGCGTCTTCACGTTTGGGTCGTGTTTTCCTGACAGGATCTTATACATCGTGCTATTCGGAATCGACGCACATTCGCTGAATTTGAGCATGGTCATGCCAAGGTTCTCTTTTATCGCCCTGGAAAGCACCTTTCTGAACTGCTCGTCCGATTCAAACACCGCAGAGATCACCTCATCTACTACCATGATTTCATAATGCATCCGGCGCTCATATATGTTGACATGGCAAATGATAGTACGATGGCTGAATACAAACAATGCATCATCATCCGGCAGGATCTGAAACTCTCCCGCGGAAAACTCGCAGTACAGGTCGCACACGCGGCAGTATCAGCATCCGAACACGCAGATGCCAGCGCCCGCAAAGCATGGAAAGACGGCGGACAGAAAAAGATCGTGCTGCAGGTAAAGACACTATCCGAGATGTACGAACTGAAGATGGACGCGGAAGCAGCCGGGCTACCAGCATCACTGATCACAGACGCGGGTCTAACAGAGGTACCGCCCGGCACAGTCACCGCGCTCGGCATCGGACCTACACTGTCAGAGCGGCTGGACGGGGTCACAGGCGAGCTACAATTGGTATAAGGCGATACTTATCATAATATGTGGGGGGAGTCACACCACCTCCGGTGAGATGTCCTC
>JAYEGG010000413.1:0-1652 GCA_034658995.1 Methanobacteriota archaeon
TGCTCCAGTATCGCAAGAATCTGTTTATCAATCTCATCGATTTTCATCCGTATCACCTACACCGTTTTATTGTATGTGTGTCCCGGTTGGGTAAAAATGTTTGGCTCTTCGCTATTTTGAGCAGGTATACTTCACACTGCCACAAACCCGAGCTTTTTTGATGGTTCAGGGAGTGACTGGACACTGTAATTGTATACACCATTAAAAAGTCTCTTGAATACTACCCAAAACTTTTATATCATCTCGCACACAAGTAGGCTTCTTGTATGGAGACTGATTTCATAAGCAAGCATAAGGATTCTGATACTTTTATCATCAAAAAATCCTCTTTTTTCGAGGCTCCCGTACATCTGAAAGGTAATCTGATCGTTGGCAGCAATTGTAATTTCTGGAGCGATCTTGCTGCCACTGGCTCTCTTCAGCTCGGGAAGGGCACCACGGTGAACGGGTCGGTACGTGCCGCAAGTGCGATTATCGGCGCACATTCGGTGATTGCGGGCGGCGTAAAGACCGAAAAGGACTGCACAGTGCTTGATGGTGCCAGAATCAGTGGAGATATCGTAGCAGGCGGGAAGATCATGCTCAGACCGAATGTCAAAGCCGGAATCGTGGATGCGGTCGGCACCATTGAGCTTACAGGCAAGTCGGATGTTGCGGAACTGCGCGCCGGGGCAAAGATCATCGCAACAAAGCAACTCTAAAATTCCCGGGTAACTGCACCGCAATCAATCCTTTTATGCGATAACCACACCAAGCATGACATCATGTTCAGAACTATCCTTGTGCTGGATATATTCGACGGCATCGTGGTTCATGCGGTTCGCGGGATGCGTGAGCAATACCTCCCGATCGCAGGGGCAAGTTCGGTCTGCGAGACATCAGATGCAATAGAGCTCGTAAGGGCGCTTAACCCCGATGAAGTGTATGCGGCGGACCTCAACCGGATTCGCGGACGCGCAGCCGGAGACAATTTCCAGGTCGTAAGAGACGTTTCCAGCTATTGCAAAACAATCCTCAGTTGCGGAGTCCGGTCGGCTGAAGATGCATTGCTCGGGCTTGCAATTGCAGACACAGTCACCATCGGAACCGAGAATGCCGATTTCAATATTATCGAACAGGCGTGTGAGACGGCTGCGGACGCAAGCCGGCTGCAGGTCAACATCGACCTGATGGACGGCAAAATCCTCACGAATACCAAAATATCACTAACCCCACTTGAGGCAGTCGATAAACTGAACGATTACCAGATCAATCACCTGATCATCATCGACCTGACGAAGGTTGGCACAGAATCAGGCATCAACACCGGTTTCCTCGAAGAAGCGGTCGCAAGATCAGATCATCCAGTCATATTCGGAGGCGGCGTCCGGGATATGGATGATCTCGACCTGCTGCGTGATATCGGGGTTGTCGGGGCGCTGGTCGCAACCGGAGTGCATAATCGGGCGATTCCGGTGGAGATGCTGCGGGGATGATTGCAGCGCCGGACTTTACCATCTTTACCCCCCACTCGAAACAACTCCCGTGCACAGATCAACCGCCACCATTCACCAAAAATCAGTGAGCGTTCTCTGAAACCTGCATTTATCCAGTAACTGCATCTCACTTTGCCATTTGACATGCGGAGTGCGGATTCTCTCCCGCAGGTCACG
>JAYEGG010000414.1:0-3575 GCA_034658995.1 Methanobacteriota archaeon
CACATTGATCGCAATCCCGCTCGTCTCCGCATACCCCTTGATCCGTTCCACAGCGTGCCCGACCATCCCGCCGCTTGTGAGTATGAGGCATCGTTTCCCGGAGAGCACCATCAGGATTGCCTTGTCGATCACGCCTGACACCACATCAAGACGGATGCCGTCCCTCTCCGCGATCATCTTGCTCTTGCCCCCCATTGCACCCACAACGTCGATCTCGTAGTCAGCCAGGATCCTGCGAAACTCTCCGGGCTTGTATCTGCCCGTGTCGTATATCATGATGCATCCCGCCCTGATCCCTTTGCGCCCCATCTCCACAATCGCCTGCCCGTCGGCGTGGATGTGCAGCACTGTTGCGTTGACCGCTTCATAAGGGCAGTTGTGTGCGTAATCCCCATACATCATCCCGAGGTTCAGGGCGTCCCCTTCCCGGGTTTCAGGAGGAACGCGCACCCACATAAGATCGGGGGTTTTTAGCGCGTCCACAAGCTCGGGAACGTTCTTTGGCACCCTTTTATCATCCGCAAGACCTCTTCGTGCGATCTCGTGATAGATCTCAAGGGTGGTGGGCTGCCGCAGACCCGCAGTCATCAGGAGTGGAGAGTCACTAAATACCTGGTCAGGAGCGCCCTCGCCAACAATGCGTCCTGCACTCATGAGATACACGTAATCAGACCATCCGTATGCAAGGTCCACGTCATGCGTGGAGATTATGATCGTCTTTCCGAGATGGTTGAGTTCGCCAAGCATATCTACAATCTCATCCGCACCGACCGGGTCAAGGTTGGATAAAGGCTCGTCAAGGAGGATCACCTCTGGCTCCATCGCAATAACACCGGCGATTGCGACCCGCTTCTTCTCGCCGCCGCTCAAGTGGTGCGGGGGCTTCCCACGGTTGTGGGCAAGCCCAACATACAGAAGAGCGTGATCAACAGCATCCTCGACCTCGCTTCTGGGGAGTCCAAGGTTCGTTGGGCCGAAAGCGACATCCTGCTCGACGGTCGGCGCAAATAGCTGGTCATCCGAATTCTGGAAGACGATCCCGACCTTGCTCCGGATCGCCCGGAGTGACTTCGAATCATACCCAAACCGCGAACCATGGAAGAGCACCTCCCCCTGCCATGGCTTCAAGGTTCCGTTCAGAAGCAGGAAGAGCGTTGACTTTCCTGATCCGTTCTCGCCAACGAAAGCCACCCTTGCGCCCGCCTCAATCCCAATATTGATTCCATCGACAGCAGCGGTCCCGTCCGGATATGTGTACTTCAGGTCTCGGGTCTCAAGAATCGCCATCGCCCTTCACCTCGTTTGCATCAGATGACCCATGCGTCCCCGGTAAAGTGCAGGAGCACGATTGCAAGTATCGCATAAGCCGACGCGAGAACCGCTTCTGGCGCTCTGATCGGTCGCTTTGTATCGAAGACTGTGAGCTTTCCATCGTAGCATCTCGAGTCCATTGCGATGTAAAGCTTCTCGCCCTGCCCCCAGGATCGTATGAATAGCGTGCTTGCGAGCATGGCTATGGAATAAATCGATCTTCTGAAGTTCGTATACCCGAGCCGGATCGTCTGAGCATCTTTTATGCTCATTGCAACGTCTAAAAAGAGGAAAATGTAGCGGTACATCAGCATAGAGAGTTCGATCACAGAATCGGGAATCTGTGATCGCTTGACGACTGCAAAAAGTTCGATCATCGGAGTTGATAGCGCAAGAAAGAAGACGCAGCTCATTCCGCTCACTGTCCTTGACACAACAAGTAGCGCCATCTCAACGCCTCCGGCGTTTGCAACCAGACGGTACCCGAACACCTCAAACGAGAATACCTCGCAGCCGGTCCCAAAGAAGAAGAGTATGACGATCGATCCAACGGCAGCAAATCCCAGTGGTAGGAGGACTAACTTCAGATAGAATTTTAACGGGATTTTGCCAAAGAAAACCGTGGCAAATCCCATGGAGAGCGTTATAAAAAGCGGCGTTGCCGGGGACGAGGATGATACCCCGACGAGCAACCCGAATGCTACGATAGAGAGCTTGAGCCAGTTGCTGTGGTGCCGCAGAGGGCTTGCCAGCGCATAATCGTCCAGCAGGTTGTTCATGTATGCTTCTCAAAAAATAGAAGAGGCGGAGGTGAGGGAGTAAGAGTTAAAAGCAGCGCTCTTAATCCCTCTATCCTTTTATCTCTCGCTTCATCTCGCTTGCTCATTCGGGGTTAACTCTTGCTTTTCTGGTAATACCCGAAGAAGTAGCCGATTATGAGCGCACCAAACGCTGTTTGAAGCCCGAAGAGCAGACTCTCGATCTCTCCGCTCGGAGGCTCCCATAGCGGCTCTGCGATCGGCTCATACGTGCCGTCTGTTAGCTCTTCGATCACGCCCTCAGCCTCGCCGTCCGCTCCGCCGAATTCCGCATCGGTGCTTGAGGAGATGTAGAGGAACTGCGCGGTGAACACGATGATTATGGCGAGCGCGATTATCTCTCCTTTCATGCTGCTGATCTCCCGATCTTACGGATGGCGTCTGTGGTCACCACATTGAGTCCCACAAGCACATCCTCTTTGACCTGTATTATGTACTTGAAGATGAGTGCGGTAACCGTTCCCTCGATTATTGCGAGAGGGACCTGTGTTACTGCAAAGATCGTTGCAAACGCTTTGAACGATGTGAGGGATCCTCCCACCGCCGCAGGAAACGCAAGTGCAAGCTCAATAGAAGTTACAACATACGTCGCCCAGTCGCCAAACGTTGCTGCGAGGAAGACTACGACGTAGAAATTGAGATTCATCTTCATTCCTGCCTTGTAGATCACATAAGCGACCACAGGACCTACTATTCCCATCGAGAAGACGTTTGCGCCGAGTGTTGTCAGACCGCCGTGCGCAAGGAAAAGCGCCTGATACAGAAGGACAATCGTTCCGAGAACCGCTGTTATCGCAGGTCCGAAGAGTATTGCGGCAAGCCCGGTTCCTGTCGGATGGGAGCAACTCCCTGTGACCGAAGGCAACTTGAGCGCGGATAGGACAAATATAAATGCTCCGGCTACCGCGAGAAGAGGCAGTATATCGCGCCTCTCGCCTACGAGCTTGTTTAATTTGTAAATTCCGTACGCGATGACCGGTATCGACAGCGCAAACCATATCTGCCACCACGGTCCTGGTAGAAAACCTTCCATTACGTGCATGATGCACCTCTGCTGTCAGGTATACTGATACGGAGGTTCTCTGTACAGTTCTTGATGTTCATTTTATTTACCTCGAGTACTTTTGTTTTGGTTTTGATCCATGTATCTTGATGATCAGGAACACATTTTGTGTTCTCGCACATGAAATGAAATCGAGTGAAACACGGTTCATTATGATCGGAGGAATTACATAGGAGGAATTGCCCCATTGGTAACGCAAATCCGTGTTTCACTCGAGATCCCCTCCCCTGGAAACCCACGGTGGCAAGGTGGCTCCGGTTGAGCGAGTGCGCAAGACATTCCCAGCTTGCCCCTGCCCGTAGCAGGTTTCGAGTTTTGAGGTTGGTTCGATCATCTCTCCAATCTCCGTATTGTTTGTCTTAACTTAAATGTTTCTGTTCTGC
>JAYEGG010000414.1:3675-7511 GCA_034658995.1 Methanobacteriota archaeon
GGAAACATGTACTGTGGATGGAACCTGGAGATATGCCACGGAATCTCTACGCCGACGTCTGCGATGAACCTTGCGATCTCTCGAAGCTCCTCTTCGGTGTCGTTGACGGTTGATACCACCAGCGTGGTCACCTCGAGCCAGATGCCGAGTTCCTTGTATAACTTGATGGTATCAAGGACGGGCGCAAGCTTAGCTCCGCACATCTTTCTGTAGGTCTCATCGCTAAACGCCTTGAGATCAATGTTGCCGGCATCAAGATGTGGCGCGATCTCGCGTAAAACTTCGCTGCTCATGTATCCGTTTGTGATGAACACGTTCTTGATCCCTGCCTTGTGCGCAAGTTTCATCACGTCAAGTGCAAACTCGATGAAGATGGTTGGTTCGGTGTATGTGTAGGCGATGGTCTTGCAGCCATGGCTGGTTGCCATATCTACCACAGCTTCTGGAGTCGTGTCCTCGCCCGGTATCATCCGGTCACTCTTCAGCTGGCTGATATGCCAGTTCTGGCACCAGAGACATCTGAGATTGCATCCGGCAGTTGCTATCGAAAACGACCTCGTACCAGGGAGAAAATTGAAGAGAGGCTTCTTCTCGATTGGATCGACACCGCTTGCCACAAGCTTGCCGTACACGAGACTTTGGAGCGCACCGCCCTGGTTCTCCCTGACTGCGCATATCCCGCGCTTGTTCTCGCCGATTACACACGAATGGTTGCATAGGTGGCATTTAACCCGGTTATCGGCGAGTTTCTCATAAAACATGGCTTCCTTCATGCCAGCACCAGCAAGTGTGTAATCAGGTGGGGGTGTTATCAATCTTCCGATTCGGGGGGGTAACCAGTTCCGTGTAATTCGTGCGTCCGGAAGCATACCCGGACGCCCCACCCGCATAAAACAGCGAAACCAGAGAGCTTTTACTCAAGAGCGGGTGGATGTCCTGACTATTTTCATCCCCTCAACCCCAAGGAAGATCGTTGCAGAGACGGGGAGCACGATTGCCCAGTCCCACAATCCCAGCGCAACAGTGCCAAACATTAACTGTAAAAACGGTACGTACAGGATGCATAACTGTAACAGTGCACACAGCAGAACCGCACCGATCAGATAGCGGTTCGAGAAGAACCCGATCCGGCTTAGCGGATACCGGGCTGACCGGCAGTTGAGTGCATTAAAGAGCTGGAAGAAGACGAAGGTTGTGAACGCAAGCGTGCGTGCGTGCGTTACCACGTCTTCTTTCGAGCCGGGCATTTGCAGCGCATACCAGAACACGAGGATGGTGGCGATGAACATCAGCAGTCCTGCGCCTGTGATAAATTTCAGCACGTCCCCTGTGATTATCGGCTCCCGCGGGTCTCTTGGCGGGCGGTTCATGGTCTGGTGGTAGGGCTCCATCGAGAGCGAGAGTGCAGGCGGACCGTCCATCAGCAGGTTGACAAAGAGTATCTGCATCGGCGCAAGCGGCAGCGGCATCCCCATGAGCAGCCCGACAAAGATCAGCAGGATCGCACCGACATTGGTGGATAACTGGAACCGGATGAACTTCTTGATGTTATCATAGATTCCGCGCCCTTCCTCGATTGCATGTACGATTGAAACAAAGTTATCATCCGTAAGCACCATGTCAGACGCCTCTTTTGCAACGTCTGTTCCTGTGACTCCCATTGCAATACCGATGTCAGCTATCTTGAGCGCAGGCGCGTCATTCACGCCGTCGCCGGTCATCGCCACGACGTTGCCCCGGTCCTGAAGTGTTTTTATGATCTGCACCTTGTGAGCCGGCGAAGTTCTTGCATACACGTACACATTCTTGCCAGATCCTGCATCCAGATCTTCCCCGGTCGCTATTTGATTCAGATACTCCGGATCTTTCGAATTTTCCAGAGTATCCCCGGTATCAGGAGTGGCTGGATTGGCGGGATTGGCTGGATCTACCGGCTCGGCACCGATGATGCCAAGATCGAGTGCAATTGCCCTCGCGGTCTCCTTGTGATCGCCTGTGATCATGATCGTTGAGATACCGGCTTCCCTGCATGTGGCGATCGCTTCCCTGACGCCGGGGCGCGGCGGATCGATCATGCCTGCCATGCCTGCAAAGACCAGATCGCGTTCGTACTTGTGATTGCCCTCTGCCGCATTGGCATCGGCGTTAGTATTAGTATCAGTATTAGCATCCGCCTCAGCAGGCAGTCTGTATGCGAGTGCGAGCACCCTGAGAGCGTCTGAGGTCATCTCCTCGTGGAGACGGCTGATCGAATTGAGATCGTCTGCCGCCATCTCTACCACCTTGCCGTCTTTATAAATGTAACTGCATAGTTTAAGGATCGAGTCGAGTGCGCCCTTGACACAGACCAGCCGGGTGGAACCAGCCCAGACCTCCTCGACAACATCACCACCATCAGGATCACGGATCTCATGGATCGTGGTCATGAACTTGCGATCCGAGTCAAACGGAACCTCTGCAATCCTTGGATACATGTTTGCAAGATCTTGCTTGTCTATTCCTGCCTTTTCCGCCGCAACCACCAGCGCACCTTCGGTCGGGTCACCCAGAATAGTCCAGTCCCCGGTATCAGACCGGGCAAGCGATGAATCATTGCACAGCGCACCTATCTTCAGGATCAATTGCGGCAAATCAATCTCAGCATCTCCTGACATGAACTTCCCGGAAGGCGTGTATCCCTCGCCCGTAACCTCGATCAATGCGCCGTTCACAGAGATCTTCCTCACGGTCATCTCGTTCTCGGTGAGTGTGCCGGTCTTATCGGTGCAAATCACGGTTGCGCAGCCGAGCGCCTCGACAGCCTGCAATTTCCGCATGATCGTGTTCTTCCTGACCATGCGCTGCACACCGATTGCAAGTGTGATCGTGACAACAGCAGGCAGCCCCTCAGGGACCGCGGCGACAGCAAGACTCACTGATGCAAGAAACATCTGGTTTGCCGCAATACCTTGCAGGGTTCCGGTGACAAAGACGACGGTGCAGACCACGAGCGCACCGATGCCAAGGTACTTTGCAAGCTGTTTCATCCGTCGCTGAAGCGGCGTCTCCCGTTCCCCGGTCTGCACCATCGCGGCAATCTTGCCAAACTCAGTTCTCATCCCGGTCTCCATGACCACGCAGGTTCCGCGCCCGTGAGAAACAGTGGTTCCCGTGTGCACGGTCTGCGCAGCCCCGCGATCGACCGGCTGCGACTCCCCTGTAAGCACAGACTCATCCATCCGTAGATCGCCCTCTATGATCATGCTATCCGCCTGCACCATGTCGCCTGCCGCAAGCAGCAGCAGATCACCGGGCACGAGATCTGCCGCATCCACCATCTGCTCGACACCATCACGCACCACACGCGCCTGCGGCGTAATCATGGATTGTAGCGCTTCAAGAGCACGTTCAGCCCGATATTCCTGAATAAAGCCGAGCACCGCATTAAACACAACAAACCCCATGATCACAAAGCCGTCAAGCCGTTCACCGATCAGAAAAGAGACGATTGCCGCAACAACCAGCAAAATAAGCATGAAATCAAGAAACTGGGATGCTAAAATCTTCAGGGGTGTTGCTTTTTCGCTTTTTTGAAGTTCGTTCCGCCCGTGCTCAGCCAGCCGCATGCTCGCTTCCGCTCCGGTCAATCCGGACATGCCGGACCGTAACCGTTCAAGGACCGATGCGATCTTGGGGGCAGGTCTGTCGGCTGGGTTCATGGTGGTGCATATTTGACATCCTCCCCGCAATGAATTGCGAGGAATCCTTCCTGATTCATTGATTCATCCATTGATGACATCTCCAACAGGCTCTACCCCGGTGTCCCCGGGTGCAACTACGCCAATCAGGTTTTGTGC
>JAYEGG010000415.1:0-7455 GCA_034658995.1 Methanobacteriota archaeon
ATAAATTGCTCCACTCTCACACCATCATTCCATCTTACATATTTTGACTTATCCCGCAAATCCTCAAGAACGCCCACCCCGGTCTCACGATTCTGCCATTTGCATTCACAGAAGACAATCTCAGCGGTGTTTTCATTCAGTGCCACGATATCGATCTCCTTGTCCTTGCGCCACCACCTTCCAATGCCGGTAAATTGCCGTCCTTCTGAAAAGATGTCAAGGTGCGGGAAAATGTCGATCATGATCCTCTCGAACTTTTTCCCGAGATAAACCGGGAATTCTTTCCGGATCATCCCGGCAACCGCGGTTGAATTGCCTCTTTCAAGTTCAGAGAGATTGGTATATACGAACCTGAACCAGAAATCGAAAAAATTATCCGTTATAGAGTATTTAGCACCATAAGCCTTTAATTTCCGCTTAAAACCCTTGGTTACCGGTAAGCTCTTCTCAATTATTCCGAGTCTTTGAAGTGTATATAGGTATTTTGATAAAAGACTCTTATCTAACTGGGTTTTGCCGGATATCTCATTAAACGCAGTCAACCCCCCTGCGATAGATGATAGTATCGACATGTAATTCGAAGGGTCTCGCAGCTCTTCTTGGATGAGTATCTCCACTTCCCCATATAGAAATTCGCCTTTTGACAGGATCTTTCCTTCAATATTATCCCATACCGGGGTATTACTATCAAACTGCATCAGGTATCCGGGTATGGTGTCTATTACCGAATACAGCGTCAGAATATCTTCAAAAGAATATGATGGAAAGAATTCTACCAAATCGCGATAACCGGAGTCTCAGGTTCCGGCAAATCAACGCTTGCGTATCGACACGATTCCATGCCAAGAGGCGAGGGGGATAGCAGCGACGATACGCCGGATGGCAGGATGTGAACTCGGGACATGGCAGCAGATCACCTTCATCAATCCGGGCAACCGCCCTATTGGCCGGAAGTTGCTCGTACAGATCGTCGGGGGCTGATCCACGCGGCATTCTTCGGATCGATCGAGATGTAAGGGGGTTTGTGAAACCCGGTCACGGGGAACGGTCAAACCATCTGGTGCTGATAAGCCCCAATCGCGAGGGGTTTTATATGGGTCGGGTTCTGATTTATCATAATATGGATCCGGTTTGAATATAGATTGATATGCAAAATGGGGGGTGAATAAGATTATGGAAGCAATCAGACAAATCGTGAGAACACCGAAAGATCATGAGATCGGGATAAAGATTCCACAGTATGTGCCTGAAAATGAAACAGTGGAGGTGATTTTGATCATTAAAAAAATGCCAGATAGTTTCAAACACAAAATCGAAGAGTTAAAAAAAGCAGTGAGAGATGATCTTTTTCTTGATGATCTTATAGATGTGTCTGAAGATTTCATAACTGTTGATTCGGAAGGATGGTAAAATAAATGGGGTATAAATCAATACCTTCGCCAGGCTTTGGGACATTATTATCCAACCAACTGCCCCATCACTCCACAACCCCAATCTGCAAGTTCGACCACGCGGCACCATGGAATGCCCTGACCAACACGCTTGACATAATCGTATTTCTACATACGATCATCGTGGAAACATTGCATAAGCTACACATTATATGGGGGTATGTACCGCTATGCTTATATACTTGTTGGTTGATTCCATCTTATGCCCCCCAAACAGCGCGAAGAAGAACTTAAAAAAATCATCAAGAGTGTGCGAGATTGGACATTTAAATATGATGGCAAAGAGCCGGTGAAAACCGACTGGACACAATATGATCAAGCGCAGATATACGAGATGATCAATTATCTAAATAACATACGGGATCTTGTAGATCTTGCCGCTAAACGAATAAAAGAACGAACGCCACCCAGAAAACGGGGGCCTGGTAGACCGCCAACCGATCCTGCCGACATTGCAAAAACTCTACTGTTGCAAACGTACCTGGAATCGTCAAATAGGGTGGCCGAAGGGTTTCTACTTCTATTCCAGGAGAAATTAGGCATAAACAGCCATTTTTCTTACAAAACAATAGAACGCGGATATGATCGAGAGCGAGTGAACGAGATTCTGGATGAAATCGTAGTGATAACCCATGAAAGTATAGGGGGCAAAGAGGAGACTTGTTCGTTCGATGGCACGGGCTTTAGTGCCTCGAACAAGGAGAACTATGCAGATAAACGTCAAAAACAGAATTCTAATAAAAAATAATAAGAAATCAAAGTCTGCAAGCTCTGCAGAGGGTGGGCAGGCAGACGACAGTTTTCCGAAATCAAACTCAACTATCACGAAGAAAGGGTTTTCTTATGCAGTCCTGGGCATAGGGATTCGACATAAACTAATTTCAGGCATATCTATAAGCCCAAAATCACTCAGTTAGAGAAACTACGCTGTTTCCTGAGGCTTTTAATCAAACACCCAATTGCCATCCCGATATGGATAGTGTTCTTAGAGATGGTATTTACGGGTGCCGAAGGATTACCAATCTGGTTTCGGAAAATCACGCCACACCATACTTTCTACCGCGCAGTAATGTGACTTTCAAAAGTATTGGGGCTCTCGGATGGTATGATATGCTTTATTCACTATGGGAAGATCCTCAGGAGTGGTTAGAAAATTATCATATGCGTTCGATCTCAGAAACGGTTAATTCAATGGTAAAATGCCGGTTTGGCGCAGCCGCTCGAGGAAGAGACTTGACTCGGCGGATGTGAGACTGAAACGCGGCTCTAAGCTTGTGTGGCACAATATTCGGCGAGTGGGGTACCTGGAGATCATGGGTGATGCGGTGCCACACTGGAGGGGAGGTGCGTGAATTTTGTCCCGAAGCCTCAACCACCCAAAATCATATACCGGATCGATGCATTCAATCACCCTGATGTCCGAATGGACTGCATGGGACGTAATCGAGGATGCTCTGACAAAGACCAGGCGCCTGCTATTTGAGCCTTTTGATCTGGGAATGTGGGTAAAACTTGCGATAATCCTGTTCTTTATCGGCGCCGGCGGATCAAATTGTGGACATAACTCGTCAAGCGGGAATTTCGGAGATTCTGAAGACTTTAAATGCTTCGATGACACTGAGTTTGATGAGGCAGTGAAAGAGATATTATCCGGAGTGCCAGCGTTTATGCGCCAGATCCGGTACCCCATTGCACTTGCAGCACTGCTCATCCTGCTGGTGATCGTCCTGTTTTCGTACATCTCGTGTGCGATGGAGTTTGTTTTTGTCGAATCGGTGGTGAATAACACCGTTACCATCGGGACGTACATCAGAGACAATCTGGGAAATGCCCTGCAACTGTTTGTGCTGAGATGGATACTTGGCATCACGTTCTTAATCGCCATCATCTTATCGCTGCTTCCAGCGTTATCCTCAATATTCAAGGAGGATTTCAGTATCGGATTTTTCGGATCGCTCTTTATGTTTTTTACTGTTATCGCGATCGGGAGTGTGATCCTTGCGCTTGTGGGTTCGTTCATCAACCTGGCGATCCCGGTGATGCTGTACGAGAATATGGGTATAATGGGGGCGCTTGCAAAAGTGGTCGGTACCGCAACTCGTAGCATTCCACAGTTACTCCTCTACTGGGTACTGCGGATACTACTGGGCATTGTGGTCGGCATCGTCACAGTCATCATCGCGATCATTGTCGGGTTGCTTGCAGTACTCATCATGGCAGTGATCGGCATCGCGTTTTATCTCATCCTTTCGTTGCTTGGAATAGATTTTTCCAGCGTGACACTTCTTGTTTTGCTCGTGCCAGGTATTATTATAGCTATGCTGGTGCTTGTGTTTCTGATCACTCTTGCAACCGTGCCGTGCCCGGTATTCATGAAATACCACGCGCTTCTCTTCCTTCAGGGGTGGTATGCGGATATCGTGCCGTTTCAGGACGCTGGGGCGGGACCGGATGTGGCGGTAGATGTGGTGGTGGAGGCGGAGATGGTAGAGAACGGCGACTGAGAGGAGGCGAGGGGGCGAATTGGGGGAGTGTCCTTTTTAGACGAAAATATTCCCATAACCTACTCCTCTTCGTGCTCATTCATAACACGTTTACAGTCATCACCATGTTGGTGACGCGAGTGTTGGATGTTCCACGCCGAGACCTCGCCAGAGACGCCCTAAATCAATCCTCCGCGATTTGTGTTGTGATAGTGCCTGCCGCTGTCGGTTTTTAGTGCGTTTTCAGTTGCTATGTTAATTCTTCGAGTGTGCTCTGCGCATCATCCGCCGGCTCAAACCCATGTTTGAACACCCTTCATTCGAGTTCGTTCTCTCTGTGAGCAGTGTTCGTATCATGACTGGTATGCTTGGTGCGCACAGTGTCCCGCGGACCCTCCCGGGTTTTGTGTGCCTGTGCTGGTGGTCGATGACATAGGCTTTGAGTTGTAGCACTGCGGACGGTGTGGGCTGGCTTCTGAAAAACTCCACGGGTACCAGATCGCAATCCTGACGATGTTTTACTACCTACACAAGATGGAGATCATAGACTATGACCTGCGGGACTTCGGCAGGATGCACCGGATCAAGAATGGAGGGCGGCTGCAAGAGAAACGCTGGATCGACCATGACAAGGTCACGGACTTCATCGCGTTTGTGGATGATGAGACCTACCGGTTGTGTTTCATGATCATGTACGACACCGGGGGCACGGGTCGGGGAGGTCTGCACGAACACAAAAGAGGAGAGGCTTTCGCATACCGGCAGAGGCATCAAGGTCAGTGACATTGACTTCAAAAACGAAAAAATTAATACCTCTCACCTCCTGCTATCTTCACATAAGCAATGAAAGAAATTATCATCAAAGGAGCACGGGAGCACAACCTTAAGGACATCACGGTAACGCTCCCGCGGGACAAATTGATCGTGATAACCGGCGTCTCGGGTTCTGGCAAATCGACGCTTGCGTTCGACACGATTTATGCGGAGGGGCAGCGGCGGTATGTTGAGTCGCTCTCTGCGTATGCTCGCCAGTTTCTGGGTTTGATGAGTAAGCCGGATGTCGATACTATTGAGGGGCTTTCTCCTGCGATCTCGATTGAGCAGAAGACGACCTCTAAGAACCCGCGGAGCACGGTTGGTACTGTGACCGAGATTTATGACTATTTGCGGCTGCTTTTTGCGAGGATCGGGGTGCCGTATTGCCCGGTTCATGGCATCAGGATCGAGTCGCAGTCGCCCGAGCGGATTGCTGACCTGCTTGCATCCGAACTGGGCAAGTCCGGCAAGTCGGGCGAATTGGCTGATTCCGATAAATCGAGTGCCTCCGATGAATCCGCTGGCATGGTCACGATTCTTGCCCCGGTTGTCAGGCAGAAGAAGGGCACTTATCAGCAGCTTTTCAAGGATCTGGATAGCGAGGGATATGCGCGGGTGAGGGTTGACGGGACGATATGCCGGACCGATGACGAGATTGCTCTTGAGCGATACGTCAAACATGATATTGAGATCGTCATTGACCGGCTTTCCGTGGGTGACCGGTCACGCATGAGGGAAGCGTGTGAAAACGCGCTTGTGAGGTCTGAGGGGCTGATCATCGCGGTAGACGAGGAGGGGGGTGAACATGTCTATTCCGCAAGCCTTGCGTGTCCGGTTTGTGGCATCTCTTTTGAAGAACTCCAGCCGCGGATGTTTTCGTTTAACAGCCCGTTTGGCGCGTGTGAGGAGTGTAACGGCATCGGTATCAAGATGGAGTTTGATCCTGCCTTGATCATCCCTGACATGAGTCTTGCCATGGCGGATGGGGCTGTTGCGATGTACCGCAACTTTTTTGACGGGTACCGGGTGCAGCAGCTTGCCGCTGTGGCAGACCACTTTGACTTTAACATCTTCACCCCGATTGTGGAGTTGACAAAGAAGCAGTATGAAGCGCTGATGTACGGCTCTGGTGAGCGGATTCGGTTTGATATGAGCATGAAGAACGGGGACGCACACTGGTCGCATAAAGGTACGTGGGAGGGGCTGCTGCCGCAGGCAGAGCGGCTCTATGGGCAGACCAAGTCTGATTATCGGCGAAAAGAACTTGAGAAGTTCATGCGGATATCTGCCTGTCCGGGTTGTGGGGGAAAGCGGCTTAAGGAGAAGGTGCTTGCGGTCAGGATCGGGGGTAAGTCCATCATTGGTATCACAGACCTCTCGATTGCGGACTGCATCGAGTTTTTCGGGGGGCTTTCTCTGACTGACAAAGAGAATGAGATTGCACACCAGATACTAAAAGAGATCCGCTCACGCCTGGACTTTCTTGAGAAGGTGGGTCTAGGGTATCTCACGCTCTCCCGCGGCGCAGGCACGCTCTCTGGCGGCGAAGCCCAGCGGATCAGGCTTGCGACCCAGATCGGCTCAAACCTAACCGGCGTGCTCTATGTGCTCGACGAACCCACGATCGGGCTGCACCAGCGTGACAACCGCAAACTGATCGACACCCTCAAAAAACTCCGTGACATGGGAAACACGCTTGTTGTGGTGGAGCACGACGAGGAGACGATTCGTCAGGCTGATCACGTCATCGACATGGGTCCTGGCGCAGGGCTTCACGGCGGATGGGTTGTTGCTGAGGGGACGCCTGATGAGATTGAGAGAAACCCGGATTCGCTCACAGGCAGGTACCTCTCAAAAGAGCTGATGATCAAGGCGCCAGAGACGCGCCGAAGAGCCAGGCGATACATCAGGATTGCGGGCTGCCGGGAGAACAACCTGAAGAGCATCGATGTGGCAATCCCGATCGGGCTTCTCACGGTTGTCACAGGGGTTTCAGGGAGCGGAAAATCAACGCTCATCTACGACACCCTGTACAAAGCCCTCATGAGGCAGATATATGGATCAAGGGCGATTCCGGGTGCGTTTGACGATCTCGCATTTGATTCCCCGATCGACAAGGTCATCGTGATCGACCAGAGCCCGATCGGAAGGACGCCCCGCTCCAACCCGGCAACTTACACCAAGGTCTTTGACGAGATCCGGAAGGTCTTTGCAGAGACCAAGGAGGCGAAACTGCGCGGGTACAAGCCAGGCAGGTTCTCATTTAACGTCCGGGGCGGGCGCTGCGAAGCCTGTCAAGGCGACGGGCTGATCAGGATCGAGATGAACTTCCTGCCCGACATCTACATCGAGTGCGAGGAGTGCAAGGGCAGTCGCTACAACAGGGAGACACTCGAGGTTCGGTATAAAAGAAAAACGATCGCTGACGTCCTCGCAATGAGTGTCGAAGAGGCAATGGCGCTCTTCTCAAATATCCCGTCGATCAGAAACAAGCTTGTCACGCTCTCACGAGTCGGTCTCGACTACATCAAACTAGGGCAGAGCGCAACAACGCTCTCAGGCGGGGAAGCCCAGCGAATCAAGCTGACACGGGAGCTATCCAAGAGGGCAACCGGGAGAACGATCTACTTACTCGACGAACCAACGACAGGCCTCCATTTCCATGACGTGAAGAAGCTGATTGCGGTGCTGAACGATCTTGTGGC
>JAYEGG010000416.1:0-7453 GCA_034658995.1 Methanobacteriota archaeon
AACCACATCACCCCCGCAGATGCCGTGATCGCGCTCCGGATCGCGGTCAGCGGCGCACATGACAACGCAGCCGATGTCAGTGGCGATGGGTGCGTCACTTCGCTCGATGCGCTCAGGATCCTGCAAGCCACCGCTAGCACGAGAGTTACCCTGACATATCCATGATCGAAATCACAACACCCTCGCGTCTTCACATCACGTTAATCGATCTCAATGCGTCGATTGGGCGTGTGGACGGCGGAATCGGGCTGACGCTTAAGGAGCCTGGTTTTCGCATCACCGCAGAGCGATCAGACGTACCGGGCGAGGTTGTGGTCACCAGTGAGGCTGCCGGTGGAGCCGCGTACGTCGGGCGGATGTGTGGGAGTGCTGCGGCGCTTCTTCCTGGTGGGAATGCGGACAGGGGCGGCATTCGGATCCATATCACGCATGACGCACCCTCACACGTCGGGCTTGGCTCCGGAACGCAAAGCGCGCTTGTTGCGGGCATGGCTGTGAACCAGTTGTGTGATCTGGGCTTGGGCGTGCGTGATATCGCGATCAAAGTAGGGCGCGGCGGGACATCCGGGGTTGGCGTCGCATCGTTTGAAGGTGGCGGATTCATCCTTGATGGTGGGCACCGCTTTAGCGAGAAGGGAGGGTTCAAGCCGTCCGCGGCATCGAGATCCCCGCCTGCCCCGATCCTCTTCCAGCGCCCGTTTCCCGGCTGGGAGGTTGTGCTTGCGATCCCTGACGCAAGAGGCGCGCATGGCGGCAACGAGGTGGACATCTTCAAGCAGGAGTGCCCGATCCCGCTTTCTGAGGTGCAGGAACTCTCACACATCATCCTCATGGAGACGCTTCCGGCAGTGGTTGAGGAAGATATCGAGTCATTTGGGGATTCCATCAACCGAATACAGAAGACCGGTTTTAAGAGGCGTGAAATCGCCCTTCAGAGACCCGAGATCCCGCAGATGATCGAACTCATGCAGGAAAACACGTGTGGCGCCGGAATGAGTTCGTTCGGACCGGTTGTGTATGGCATCACCGATAACAAGCGGGACGCAGGTCGTGCGGCATGTCTTGCACGGGAGTTTCTGGACGCGACTACTGGTGGTTGCAGCATAATCACTCATGCAAGCAATTCGGGTGCCGAGGTCAGGTATATCTGATTGTATATGGCATATCTGATGTGTCCGTATGAATCCCAAAAACCATAATGAACATTTAAGTAGATGTACGGACTATTCTGTGATTATAGGACTCGACTGTAACTGATATGAACGAGATGACGCGATGAAGATGGTCGTTTTTGATATGGACAGCACGCTTATAGATGCCGAGACTATCGACGAGCTTGCTGCCATTGCCGGTGTTGGTGACCAGGTTGCCGAGATTACGAGGCAGGCTATGAACGGAGAACTCGATTACGGTGAAGCACTCTGCAGGCGTGTTAGTCTGCTTAAGGGGCTTAGCATCGAGCGTGCAAACGCCGTTGTAGGCAGGCTCCCGCTGATGCCCGGTGCAAATGAACTGGTGGACGCGGTCAAGGGGATGGGGCTTGCGACTGCCATGATCACCTGTGGTTTTATGATCTCTGCACGACATATCAAATATATACTCGGCATCGATCATGTAATCGCAAATGATCTGGCTACAAATGGTGGTGTGTTCACAGGAGAGGTTACAGGCGACCTGACCGAGGCGGACTCAAAGGCGCACGCGCTCGAACAGCTCTCTCGCGAATGCGGGATTGAACCGCGTGAGTGCATCACAGTCGGTGATGGTGCAAACGACATCCATCTGTTCAGGGAATCCGGATATTCAATCGCATTTCATGCAAAACCGATCCTGAAACAGTATGCGGATATAGCAGTCGACACAAAGGATTTAAGAGCGATCATTCCGATCATTCGGGATGTATCACAGATAGATACTGGGCGAACATCACGCCAAAACAGGAGGATACCAAGCAAATGTTGAAAGAGCTACAGGATAAAAGAGCGATACTTGTAAAAGAACTTGAAGAGTTTAGAAATAAACGTAATAAACTAAATAACGAATCAAGTACGTGGTCTTCGCAGCGCAATGAATTGAACCGCACGTCAAAGATGCTGATGGATGAAGCGCAGCATTATAAGCACGAACGCGACGAGCACAACAAGAAAGTGAGCGAGTCCAAGACAGGGCGGGATTATTACAACAAGAAAATCAACGAGACCAACGCCAAAATCGCAAAAATTAAAAAGGAGTGTAATATCACCGGCACACCTGTGGAGGAGCTGAAACAGATGATCGACGAACTTGAATTCAAACAGCAAACTCAGGTATTGTCATCAGACAAGGAAAAAGGTCTAGTCACCCAGATCAATGCACTGGTCGCTGAGTACAAGGCAAAGAAAAACGCGATTGAGAAAAACACCGAACTCAAACAGGCACTCGATGAACTGGAGGATATCCGCGAGAAAGCATCCGGATGCCACGAAACAGTCACGGAATATGCGGATATGGCTCAGGAATACCATGACAAGATGATTAACGCATTTAAGGAAGGCGAAACCATCAGATCCAAATCAGATCGCATTCACAAGAAATTCGTGAAGATTCAAGACGAAGCAGACGATCAACATCATCTATTCATCAAAGCCCAGAAAGAGATTCGAGCACTTGATCGACTGATCAACAGCATCTCGAAACGGGGTAGGGAGGATAAGAGGAAAGTGGAACGAATAAAGGCTAAGAAGGAAGCAGAGGTTATATACGACCTGTTCAGGCACGGAGAAAAGATCAGTACAGAAGATCTGATGTTACTTCAACGTTCAGATCTACTATAAAGGTCATGAAGACACTGGTGCTGTGTCTGGATCGGGATGATGACCTCGGACGGAAAGCCGGGGTCGCAAGCCCTGTTATCGGGAGGGCTGCGAACATAGAGGCAGCAACGAGACTCGCGGTAGCAGATCCTGAGGATTCGGACGTCAACACCATCTTCGGCGGAATAGAGGAGTATGACCGGTTGATCGGTGCAGGGGCGGCGGTTGAGATCGTTAGCATCGCTGGCGATTACGATGTCGGGGTGATCTCGGATAGCAAGATCGCTGCACAGATCGATGATCTTCTTGATGGGCGGGAATTTGACAATGTGATCCTTGTCTCGGACGGAGCTGAGGATGAGGCGGTACTGCCGATCATCGCATCAAGAATAAAGATAAATTCGGTAAAAAGGATCCGGGTGAAGCAGAGCGAGAGCATAGAGAGCACGTACTATTTGATCAAGGAGTTTATCTCCGATCCAAAGGTCAGAGGCGCACTATTCATCCCGATCGGGCTTGCTTGCATCGCTTATGCAGCATCATCGTTGATAAACCGTCCCGAACTTGCAGTTGCCGCCATTGTTGGAACTGTTGGAACATATCTGCTGTATAGTGGCTTTGGAATCGGGCAGTCCATAGATAAGTACCGTGAAACTGCGACCGAGTCACTATACAAGGGTAGAATTAGTTTTGTCACATATCTTGCAGCGATCCTGATCGGGATCATTGCCACGATCCAGGGCGCTGATGCCTGCTGGGAAGGAATCGCAGTCGATATCTTCCCTGGGTACATCGTCTTATCGACGATCTTTATGCAAGCCTCGGTCTGGTGGTATGTAGCGGCGGGGTTGTTCCTTGGTTTCGGGAAGATCATCGATCTGCACCTTGAGGAGAGACCCATTGGCAAGGCAGGGGCGTTTCCATTCTTTGTCATTGCCACCGGACTCCTGCTATGGAGCACGAGCGCATATATCCTCGCAACCACCGGAATTTACCAGAACTATGGAATCCAGCAACTTATGTTCTCGATTGGGGGGGCGGTTGTGATCGCGCTCATCGGGATCTATGTTGCATCGAGAAATTACAGGGGAGATACACAAAATGTTAATGTTGATAATCCTTGACGGATTCGGGCTGAGCGAATCCGGTGAAGGAAACGCAATCGCGCATGCGAAGACGCCGAATCTTGACGCGCTTCGCGAACGTTTCCCGACCTGCACGCTGCAGGCGTCGGGCGAGGCTGTCGGGCTTCCAGCAGGGCAGATGGGGAACTCTGAGGTCGGGCACCTGAATATCGGCGCTGGACGGGTCGTGTACCAGGATTTAACCCGCATAAGTAAGGCGGTATCAGATAAGACGTTCTTCGAAAATCCGGTTTTCCGAAGGGCAATCGAACATGTGAAGACGAACGATTCCTGCCTCCATCTGATGGGGCTTGTCTCGGACGGCGGTGTGCATAGCCATATCACGCACCTTCTCGCCCTGATGGAACTTGCGTCAGAGAACAAGGTCAGAACAGAGGTGCACGCATTCCTCGATGGGAGAGACGTTCCCCCGAGGAACGCACTCGAATACATAAATGCGGTCGATGGATACAAAGGATGTAGGATAGGCACTGTTTCTGGTAGATACTACGCAATGGACCGTGATAACCGCTGGGAGCGTGTGGAGAAGGCGTACCGCGCTCTTGTTTTGGGCGAAGGCGAATCCGCAGAGAGCGCGGCTGACGCCGTGCGGAACGCTTATGAGCGCGGCGAGAATGATGAGTTCGTGCTGCCAACCGTTGTCAGTGGATCCACTCCGGTTGCTGGCGGCGACTCCATCATATTCTTCAATTTCAGACCGGATCGTGCCAGGGAGATCACCAGAGCGTTTGTGGATCCGGATTTTGATAATTTCGAGCGTAAGAAGCTTGATAACCTGTATTTTGCGTGCATGACCGAATATGCTGCGACGATCGATGCGGATGTTGCGTACGCGCCAGAAGAGATCACAAACACGCTCGGCGAGGTCATATCACGACACGGGATGCGGCAATTGCGCATCGCGGAGACCGAGAAGTATGCGCACGTCACGTTCTTCTTTAACGGCGGGGTTGAGACACCAAACCCTGACGAGGACCGCTGCCTGATACCATCTCCAAAGGTGGCAACGTATGATCTGTCGCCTGAGATGAGTGCTCATGCGGTCACCGATGCCGTGATCGAGAGAATCGAGTCGCATGACTACGATGTGATCATCCTGAACTATGCGAACTGTGACATGGTCGGGCACACCGGCATATTCGAGGCTGCCGTGACGGCGGTGGAGACAGTTGATCTCTGCGTCGGAAGAGTCATTGATGTGGTACGGAAGTCTGCCGGGTCTGCGATCATCACGGCAGACCATGGCAACGCCGAGGAGATGGCGGATGAGGACGGGACGCCGCACACCGCACACACCACAAACCCGGTGCCACTAATACTGGTTACTGACCCACTGGTTACTGGCCCGGTGGTGGCAGGGGTCCGGGACGGAAAACTCGCTGATATCGCGCCAACGATGCTTGAGCTGCTTGGACTGCCAAAGCCCCCTGAAATGACCGGGGAGTCAGTAGTGCTGTAACCTGCGCCTGCCGGACGCGTATGTGTTTGGATGTGGCGAAAATATGGTGCAAGTTGATCAGCTAAGCGCTTCTAACAGTGCCTGATTCAGCTCGCATCGCACAGCTTCGCCCTGCTCGACGGTTCCTGCGGTTGTGACGATGCGCAGTTCCTGCGCTGACGTGCCTGATGAAATCAGTAGGCGAAGATTCCCCCTGGTGTCAGGGCGCAACACCTTGGCTATAGTCTTTCCGCCGGCATGTCCCTTAACGCTGATGACCGACGGAACGATTCGTTTCACATTGTGATGCCGTGCCACGACTTCCACTGCCTTCTTCCCGGTTCTGCCGCCGATTATGGTGGTGTGCGCCCCGCCAAGCTTGCTTGATTTCATGAGGGTGTTGTTGCATGTACTATTTGTTTGATCGTATGTGTTTAGCCAAGGCGAAAAACCACGAGATTACACAAGATTTCACGAGATTAACACAGAAATCTTGTGGAAATCAGTGTAATCTTGTGGTTCCGTATGTATTTAGCTGCAATCTTATAGTTAGCTAAACATGTACGTTTGATCTTGTTTGGCGCAAACCTTAAATGCGCCCCGATGTGGGCAAAATTTTTAATCAGCATCGGTGCAATTACACCTCATGAATATCAGCCTGTTCACAGTTCCTGACATCCCACTGATTCACGAGGGAGATGATATAGCTGCGATCGTCTGCGAGCGGTTCGATCTGCAGGATCGCGACATTGTCGTCGTCGTATCCACGATCGTTGCCAAGGCAGAGGGCAGGATCATTGAGTTGTCAGATGTTGCTCCGTCTGACAGCGCTCTTGCGATTGCAGAGCAGAATGACGGCGATCCGAGACTTGTCCAGATGGTTCTTGACGAGAGCAAGGAAATCATTCTAAAATTCCCGTTTCTTCTTGTGGAGACACAAAATGGGAACGTCTGCGTGAATGCCGGGATCGATGGGTCAAATATCGATGGAGATCGTGTCGTGTTGCTGCCAGAAAACTCTGACCGGAGCGCGAAAGAGATCAGGGAGGCGATATTCACCCGGACTGCCCGAAAGGTCAGCGTGATCGTTACAGACACAAATGGACGGGCATTTCGTGACGGGCAGACCGGTGTGGCAATCGGGATCTCCGGAATTACGCCGACGCGGGACTGGCGTGGGCAGTGCGATCTGTTCGGCAAGGTGCTGGAGGTGGCAAACGAGGCGGTCGTGGACGAGATCGCGGGCGCTGCGAACCTGCTGTTTGGCGAGGGCTGCGATGGCACGCCTGTCGTGGTCGTCCGCGGGCTTGACTGCTATGCCGAACACGAGGGGCTGAGACCCATACACTTCCCACGATCCGAGGACTTGATCAGGGACGCGATTGCTCGCGCTCCAACGCAAGAAACCGGATGATGTGCTGAGGCACTATCCGGATCCCGGATGTTAACGCCGGGATATGTGTTTAGCTAACCACAAGATTACACGGATTTCCACGAGAAAGACTACCACCTTCTTGTGTCAATCTTGTGAAATCCCGTGGTTTTTTGGGTCTCTGGTATCTTGAGTTACAGTGACCAAAACATCGGAGATTTTTTGATATTTTCGAAATACGTTTCGGAAAACCGCGGAGTGCGCAGAGGAACGCAGAGGGTGCGAAAGAGAAAAATAACAACTCTCTGCGTACCTCTGCGTCCTCTGCGGTTTAATATTCCATACCATAACCGGAGCCTCCTGAAGTGTGAAAAAGTGCTTGTAACTCGAATTACCAAAGAGCCGGTTTTTTCACCTCAGCCATACTCGACCACACGGCATAAACTGCGATTGTTGTAATTGCCAATTTGAACATTAGTACACAAGACCGAGGCGTATACAACGGGGATAGCCGATCAAGAGGTTTATTCAATCTTTGCGTCTCCGCGCCTTTGCGCCTTTGCGTTCTCGATTTAACGCGAAGACGAGAAAGACGCAAAGGATGGCGTTAAACTCTGGTCGCACATCCAACTGACACTTATGTAAAAAAAGCTCAAGTTGTGGCGGTGCGAAGTATAAACACATACACACCCGGATATTTTTATAC
>JAYEGG010000417.1:0-1620 GCA_034658995.1 Methanobacteriota archaeon
CTCGCAATCCTCGCATCAGCAATCGTAATCGCCCCCGCAACTGCTGCAGGAGGCGCGCTCAAGGTAGATATCACGAGATACGAGCCATATCCGGCAGAGATCGGGAAGTACGTGGATCTATGGGTGAACGCGAAGAACATGGGCGGCGGCACGGCAGAGGATGTGACGATCGAACTCGTGCCGAAATACCCGTTCACACTCGACTCAAGCGACAATGCCCGCCAGAACAAGGGAAGCATCGGGACAGACTCCTCAGCAATGTACGAATACCGGCTCTTCGTAGCCTCTGACGCAAAACCCGGAACCCACGAGATAACGATCAGGTATCAGGGCGAGAAAGGCGCAACATGGTCTGAGAAGGACTTTGAGATCAAGGTGGGCACAGACACTTTTGACAGCAGGGGCACGCTCAAGCTCGAAGCGATAAAGACCGATCCGGAGGTGCTGATTCCCGGCGACAAGGGTACTGTGACGATCACGCTCACAAACACCGCATCCCAGTACTCGGTAACGATTAACGGCAAGGATTACGACACCAATGCGCAGTTAAAGGAGGTAGAACTCGTCGGATCGGATGGAATCGTTGTTACAACCGACTCCTACCGGAGTATGGGCGTTCTTGGACCCGACGACTCAATCGAGATCTCATATAACGTGCAGGTTAGCGACGACACCGCGGATGGAACCGAGCATCTGAACCTCGCGCTCACAGGGAGTTCCCACACATACAATGCAAAGTGGGACATACCAATCAGGGTCGAGACCGCAGGAATCAAGATCATTCCGTCCAAGCCGCTGAAACTCGCCTGTGACGGGGGCAAGATCGAGTTTGACGTCGCAAACACACACTCAAGCATGTTTACGTCCGTTAGCATCGAACCGCAGGCAGGAGGTATCACGTTTACGCCGACTGAGTACTTCATCGGAACAATGGAGCCTGACGAACTCTTCACGATCGAGTTCGATTGCGAGGTTACGGGAAATTCATCAGATGATACCGACCTCCACCTCTATGCAGAGTATCGAAACGGCAACAACCAGCATGAGCGGGTCATCAACAACCGGGTGATCGAGATCGAACCGGTGGTTCCTGCTGGCAATTCCAGTGCCGTCATGATCGGTGCAGCGCTGCTTCTGGTGGTCGTCGTTGGCGCAGGCATCTACCACAAAAAGAGACGAAGGAACTAAGATCCAGTCAATCAGGAGCTGATTCACTATGATAAACCCGGTACAATCGGTGCGGATCGCAATCGGCAGCATCACGAGCGCCAGGATGCGATCTGCATTGACCGCTCTTGGAATCATCATCGGCGTTGCAGCAGTCGTTGCCAACGTCGCGCTCGGCGCAAGCTTTACCCAGTACTTCGCAGACGAGCTCGACTCGATCGGCACGAATTTCATCATCATTGAGGGAAGGGAGGATAACCTCTTCTTTGATAACGAACTGGAACTGATAAGGAATACACCGGGCATTGCGAGTGTGTCTCCTATAATATGGCGATCTGCCGAGGTAAAATACATGTCCGATTCCAGGATCGCCACTGTCGAGGGAGTTTCCGCGGACTGTTGTGAGGTTCGCAACATGAAGCTCGCAGAGGGATCTTTTTTAACAGACAAAGA
>JAYEGG010000418.1:0-7402 GCA_034658995.1 Methanobacteriota archaeon
GCGGTTAATAGAATTGAGATAAGCCATAGTAACCAGAAAGTAATAAAATAACTAACAACGGGGGATATTCCTTATTTACTTGATTTATCGTGGAGATCAATTTCACGGGAATTACCAAAGAGCCGATTTGTTAACCCCCAGGTATCTGCACAAATCTCGCGTGGTTCACCACAAGTTACTCGAGCAGATACACTTTACCCAACCTCACTCCACCTCAACAATCTCCCTGAGCCGCTCAACTGTTATCTTCTCAGGTTTCCTTACGGCAGCAGGCGCCTCTTCATAAGGCAGTTCTGCAATCGCGCTGGCAAGTGCCGGAAGTATTTCATACTCCTTCTGGATTGAGTAAAACCCGGGACGAGCCCCGCCGCCACGGTCTGCACGGCATCTCCTCGGGTCTCCCGGAACAAAGCCCCGTTCCTTGATAAACGCACCCGGATCGATTTTTCGGATGGTATTGACAAGTGCCTGGACGGTTGCCTCCTCTCCGTGTATTAGCAAGCCGTAGCAAGTTTCCTTGATCGTGACATCAGCATGAAGCTCGTAGATCAAGAGATGCATCTCGCTTGGCAGTTCGGATGAAAGCATAACGAGTCTGGTGATTTTACCCAAAATCTCACACCTCCGTTACGTAAACAACATCCCCTTCCCCGATATCTCGCAGTTTCTCAAGATCGATAACTCTTCCAATGATATTTGTGTAGGCAAATTTCTCGCCGGATGGTCCGTATCTTGAATCGCCAGTGAGTTTCACGCCGATCATCTGGGCATACTTCGCAGACTGACTTGTAACACCAATTTCGCCGGCTGGCACGATCTCTTCCGGAACGTTCTCTGGCATGATCTCTTTCTTGACCTCTGGCACCTTGAATAGTCGCGTATCTTCGTATGATGTAAAGACAGGAAGCGCGCCGATAGGTGATTTAAGAAGTCCGAGAGCATGTCTGAAGAAAACGATCGTAGCCGGGGCAAGATCTTCATACAGTTCGATCTTCAGGAGATTATTCTCAGAAACACCGCGTACGGTGACCTCTCCAGCCCCCACAATCTCCATTGTGGTCTCAGGTGTCTGTTCCACGACTATGTCGCCATCCTCAACCTCGCCCTCGCGATGCATGGTTATTCCGCGTTCCAAAAGCTCCTCTTCTGCGTTTTTCAGCGCTTTTCCAAGCAGCATGATGCGTTCCGGGTGGATGTCCAGTGCAATGGCATGATCCTTCTCTATGAGCTGGATCAGTTCCATGCCACAACTTACACTACCGACCACCGAATGGCTCGGGGATGAGGTTTTGTCGATTTTTGATATGTATATGCGCCCGAGTCCGGCGCCAACGGATCTGACCGATATTACACTGGTTTTCCGCGGCTCTTTCTGCTCGAAAAGACATTCTTCACCCTGCAGCGATTCTACGGATGCGAATGAATGCGCGATGGTACTAAATGTCAGTGTATTGTCCTTTGCCGATGCCAGAAAGTGTTCTGCACCCTGCGGAGCACCGGGGGACAAATCGACCACGGCGTACGTGAATATGCGCATCCCCTGCTCGATCTTGGTCGAGAGATCGGTTGTCACGATCTTGTCCATAACAGACTCCCACCGCTCGACAGGAGTGATTCCTGTGATCGAATCACCTGTGGTCAGGGAATCGACGACGCCTTTGCCGCTCACAACCCTGCCGATGATGCCGCCATCAGCGGGCGTACCGTGTACCGCGGTGTGCAGTTGCTTTGATATGACCAGATACGTGTGATCCGCGTCATATCCACCCGTGCCAATGAGCACGTCCCAGCGCGTGTATTCACAGTCCTTGTGCGATGGTGCGATTTCCGTTTTAAACGGACCGAATGCGATAGCTTCTCTCCCGGTCCACCGGACCCTGGAGGTTGCGATCTCTGATTGCGCATCATGCCAGACGTCCTGATATGCGGAGAGTTCGACCCCGATATCGCCTTTTGTCGTGCCGATCAGGTACTCAGATGTGGCTTTCTTTGATTCCTCGGTCCCTTTGATGATGGCAATCGCTGTACCTCTGTAGGGGACCTTTACACTCTTTAGAACGTCTGCGAGTGTAGCATCATCCGCAACCACGAGCGGATCATTGTCAAGTTCGATTTCAATCATCAGTCATACATCTCATCACGTTCGCCTGCATCGAGTTCTGCGATAATGTCTTTCACATCACCGATACTGATGACCTTGCCGTTTCGCATCAGTGCTGCACGGTCGCAGACATCTTCAACAAAGTCCATGTCATGCGACACGATTATGAATGTCTCGCCAAGTTCCTCTCTCGCCTCGAGGATCGATGTTGTCACGTCCACCCGGGTCACAGGGTCCATCGTTCCGGTTGGCTCATCAAGAATGATGATTCTTGGCTCCTTGATCAGCACCTGTGCCATTGCAACACGGTGCCCCTCTCCCACACTCAGTTCGTCAGGCATCTTCTCGAGAACCTCACGCGCCCTATCTTCAGTGAACCCGGCGGTTTTCAGGACGATAATGGATTTTCGCTCACCCAGTTCACCGGGAAGTTCCAGCCCGATCGATTCGGTCAGGTTATCAAGCACATTCCTGTGTGGATAGAGTGAATACTCCTGATGCAGGAGTCCGATGTGTTTGACAGCTCGTCCTGCCAGTTCAGCACCTCGATCCGTCAGATCGATCCAGTCATCCCCGATCCGGACCTCAACCTCTCCTGATGTTGCATTCACCGAGCCATTGAGGATCTTTGATGCGGTGGTCTTTCCGGCACCGCTGACACCGACGAGACCAAAGATCTCGCCTTCATGTATCTCGAATGAGGCGTTATCCACCGCACGCACGACGCCACGGTCAACCGAGATGTAGGTCTTCTTCAGATCCTTAACCTTGACGATTGGCTCTCCGATATCTGCCGTGAATGAGCCAACCGTGCCGACCATGCTCATGAACCGTTCGACGACCATCTTTGGGTCGCCCTGTTCTATGATCTCGCCTTCCTCAAGCAGGATTGCCCGGTCAGCCAGTTCTTCGATGACGCCGGACCAGTGTGATGTGATCGCGAGCGTCATGCCGAAATCATCCTTTGCACTGGTAATGCTCTCATGCACAGCCTCAGCGGTCCTCCGGTCAAGCGTTCCGGTGGGTTCGTCTGCAAGAAGCACCATCGGTGCCTTGGCAAGCTGCCGCGCAAGCACAACGCGCTGTTTCTCGCCACCGCTCAGTTCTCGTGCAACATGCATCATCCGGTGCGAGAGATTTACCTGTTCAAGTAGATCAGCCGCCGCATCAACAGCCGATGTGGCTGGGTGCCCTACCTCAATAAGCGCATTGATCACGTTCGTGATCACGCGCTCATCCCCGTACAGCGCGAAGGTGCGCTGGAGCATGATCGCAATCCGCTTTGCAATGCTCCGCCGCAGTGGACTATATTTGTCAAGCGTTACAAAATCGCCGTCGATCGGTGTGAGTTTTGTCCCGCACTTCGGACAGGGAGTCCCTATCTTGCTCGGTGGTTCGACATAAGCACAGTTCTCACAGTATGCAACGTGATAAATAACCTCTCCGGAACTCATCTCGTGCTCTTTGATTCCTCTTAATAGATGCATCAGCACAGTCTTTCCTGAGCCGCTGCGTCCAAGAATCCCAATACATTCGCCTTCTTCTATTGTCAGATTGATGTTTTTCAGAACCTTCTTGCCCTTGAATTCCATGTCCAGGTTCTTGATATCTATGAGGGCTGCCATCTACGTACCTCCTATGTTTTGGAACGTTAAGCGATATCGATCATATTTGCTTAACAATCCCTACATCAATCGTACTATATTAAACTTTCACACATTCGGGCGGTAATATGGCTTTCGCATGGCAACCGCCTTCTCAAGCAGTGAATGCATCTCATCTTCTGTAGCGTCAGATACGTCAACAAGACCGTCGTTACTGAGCAGGCATCCCTTTAATTGTCCATCTGCGGTCACGCGCAGCCGATTGCAGTTTGCGCAGAATAGAGAATTGTCGATCGGTCGCACGACTTCGACCTCGGCTCCGTCGATTAAGTATTTCTTGCGGCGATGCATCTCCCGCGTAACAACCGTGGACGCCCGTGCGCGCAGCGCATCTTCAATACCGCCCATGTCAACACTCTCCGAAACTCCTGTAAAATCCATAAGTTCGATGATCTGGAGTATAACATCCCCTGCCTCTCGTGCGAAATCGATCAGGTCCCATATCTCGTCGTCGTTCGTGCCACTCAGTATCACCATATTCAGCTTGACCGGCGTAAGCCCCGCATCCACAGCAGCAGCAACACCGTCCAGCACCGAATTTAGCACATCGTGCCCGGTGATACGCCGGTACAGGTCAGGCTTCAGCGTGTCAAGCGATATGTTCACACGGTGTAGTCCCGCCGCCGCAAGATCTTGGGCGCATTCCGAAAGAAGCGTCCCGTTGGTTGTTGCAGAGATATCTTTCATGCGCGGAAGCTCACTTATGATATCCGCAAAATCGCTGCGGAGGAGCGGCTCGCCTCCTGTGAACTTGATCCTGCGCACGCCGTGTGCACGCGCAGCACGCACAAGCGCAGCGATCGTCTCCCTACCAATCTCACTTTGCGCATGTGCAGGTGTGCGCGGTGATATCGCTTCGCCCTCACCATGACAGTAAATGCAACTCAGGTTACACCGCTGCGTAATGGATATGCGCAGGCTCGTGATCTTGCGGTTGTACGGGTCGATTAATGGGGCGCGTATGTTTTGCATGTCTGGCGTGGCGACATCTTGCACAGCTACATATCAATTGTTGCCCCGGCAAATACCAACCCCCCCATCCAAACAATTCGCCCCACCAAAACACATAACAGGAATACGCCCCACATTTATGTCTATTATGGCTATCATGCGAACTCATTATGCATCCGGGATCGCGCCTGAGATGGGCGGCGATACCGTTACGGTCACCGGCTGGGTACACGAGATCCGGGATCTTGGAGGGATCTGCTTTCTTGTGCTGCGAGACCGGGAAGGATTTATGCAGGTCACAATGGTTAAGAAGAAGACCGATCCCGACCTCTTTGACATGGGCAGAAGACTGAACCGGGAATCTGTAGTTCTGGTAACCGGAGTCGTGAAAGAGGCAAACCAAGCTCCGAACGGATATGAAATCATTCCCGAGAGCATTGACATGCTGTCTGAGGCAGAATCTCCTCTGCCAATGGATGTCACCGAAAAGGTCGGGGCAGACATCGATACACGCCTTGATTCAAGGTTTATAGACCTGAGACGGAGAACGACACTTGCAGTATTCGTGATCCGCAACCACGCATTGAAAGCGGTTCGCGATTTTCTTGCGAAAGAGGAGTTCATCGAGATTCACACTCCGAAGGTGGTCGCAGCCGCGACAGAGGGCGGCACGGCGTTGTTCCCGATTACCTACTTTAACAGAGAAGCATTCCTTAACCAGAGTCCGCAACTGTACAAACAGATCATGATGTCCGCGGGTTTCGATCGAGTGTGTGAGATCGGAGCGATCTTCCGTGCTGAGGAGCATGACACCCTGCGGCACCTCAATGAGGCTACTTCGATCGATATCGAGGCGAGTTTCATGGATCATTCTGATGTGATGGGGATTCTTGAGCGATTGGTTCATGACGTATACGAAAACGTGTCGCGCCAGTGCGTGCCGCAGTTAGAAGCGCTCGGGATCGAGCTTACCGTGCCCGAACTGCCGTTTCGGCGGCTGACTTATGATGACGCGCTCACAATCGCGCACCAGCAGGGGCACGAGATCGAGTGGGGCGATGACTTTGGCACGGCTGCCGAGCGCGCTTTAGGGGGCGCCGTCGGCGAGCACTATTTTATTACTGATTGGCCTTTGCATATCAAGCCGTATTACACCCATCCGCGCGAGGATGATTCGCGCTACAGCAAATCGTTTGACCTGATGCACCCGCGCATGGAACTTGCGTCGGGTTCGCAGCGTATCCACTCCCACAGCCTGCTGCGCCAGAGAATCACGGCGTGTGGACTTGACCCTGATGGCTTTGACTTCTACCTAAAAGCGTTCAGGTACGGGATGCCTCCGCACGCCGGATGGGGACTTGGCGCGGATCGGCTGGTCATGACCATGCTTAATATTGAGAATATCCGTGATGTGGTGTTGTTCCCCCGTGACCGAAAACGGCTCTCGCCTTAGTTATTACGGGTTAAAATACAATTACCCGCCCGAAATCCTTAATAGTGATATAGTTGAAGTGAATTTAGCAACATCTGGAGGGTGCTTTGTGAGAAATACATCTATAGCGGAAGTTATCGAAGGATTGCTTGAATCGAAATCGATGTTCCGGAACCGGGATGTGCTCCGTTCGACATACGTACCGGAGTACCTCCCACACCGGGACCATGAGGTTGAGGCGCTCCTCAAAATTCTGGTCGTAGCACTGCGTGGAGACACTCCGTCAAACATCTTGATCTATGGGAAGACAGGGACTGGAAAAACGGCAGTTACTACACACGTTGGGGACGAACTTGAGAATGTGGGGGCAAAGCGCGGGATACCGTGTAAGGTTCTGTATATGAACTGCGAGGTTATTGATACCCAGTACCGGCTACTCGCCAACCTGGCGCGGAGTTTTGGCAAGCGGATACCGATGACAGGATGGCCAACCGATCAGGTATACTCTGAATTCAGAAGTGCGGTCGATTCGAAGGAACAGGTCGTGGTCATCATACTCGATGAGATCGACAAACTGATAAAGAAAGGCGATGATGTGTTATACAGCTTGTCAAGAATCAATTCCACGCTAAACAATGCTAAAGTCAGTCTTGTGGGGATTTCAAATGATTTGACGTTCACAGAATTCCTTGATCCAAGAGTCAGAAGCTCTCTTGGGGAAGAAGAGATTGTTTTTCCGCCGTACAACGCTGATCAACTGTCAGACATCCTGCGCCAGCGCGCCGAGATGGCGTTTGGCAACGGATCGCTCAGCAACGATGTGATCTCACTGTGCGCCGCACTTGCGGCAAGAGAGCATGGCGACGCACGCAAGGCGCTCGACCTGCTCCGGGTCTCGGCAGAACTTGCCGAACGGGGCGGTTCGATGATCGTGCATGCGGCAAACGTCAGGAAGGCGCAGTCCAAGATCGAGTCTGACCGGGTTGCAGAAGTCGTAGTGACGCTTCCAACCCAGTCAAAACTGCTGCTGTACGGCATCACAATACTCGATAAAGCCACTGAATCGATGCGGAAGCCAAGCGGCAGAAAGATCATGTCCACCGGCGAGGTATATCGAATCTACAAGCGCATGTGTGCTGTGCTCGATCTTGATGTGCTGACACAGCGGCGCATCACCGAACTGATCTCAGAACTCGATATGCTGGGGATCGTGAATGCCACAGTCGTCAATCGCGGGAGATATGGCATGACCAA
>JAYEGG010000419.1:0-1612 GCA_034658995.1 Methanobacteriota archaeon
CCACGAGATTACACGAGATTAACACAGAAATCTTGTGGAAATCCGTGTAATCTCGTGGTTCCGATGTGTTTAGCTGCAATCTCATGGTTAGCTAAACACGTACACCATTAGATTTGAAGTGGATACAGCCGAAGCTTATACCCCATCTTCCAAACCCCTGACACGGCTCCCCCGCAATTTCCCTGCAGGCAACCATGAGATATATAATGCCCCTTATATCCCGGTGATCGCATCCTGCTTGAAATCAAAGACCGTGGCTGTGTTCTCTCGATCTCCTTCGTGTATATCAAGGCGTGATCCATCATTAACGACCCCGACAACCTCTGCCGCAAGCCCAGCGTCCTCAAAGAGCCTGATGCATTCGGGCGGATCTTGTGTGGTCACCACATAACCGGTTGCCGGATATATCTTGAGCCAGTGGAGGAAATCAACGCTGTCGGGGCGTGGTATTGCAGTTAGATCGATGCTTGCGCCCTTGTCGCTTGTTTCAAGAAGCATTCCGATTGTTCCGATCGTTCCCGGATTGCTGAGGTCTTTTCCGGCAGTCACGAGACCTGCCTCGGCGAGCGTCTGCATGACCATGAACTTCTCGCGGACGCTTGCAGGCGTCTTCATCGTCGTGCTGTCCCATGAATAGACCGAGTTCTTCCCGACCCTGCCGTCAAGGTCATAAGCAAGAACGATGCAGTCCCCTGCCCGCGCAGTATCGCTCCTGATCACCGCATCCCGCTTTGCGATGCCGAGGATGGCAACCGAGATCGAGGTGCATGGCATGTCCGGGTGCACATGCCCGCCAACCATCGGGACTCCGAACTTCGCAACCCCGTCCCGGATTCCGCGGATCATCTCTGAGAACACCTGATCGTCACCGGTCGAAAGGATGTTGACCATGGCTATCGGGCGCCCGCCCATCGCGGAGATGTCGTTCACGTTCACAAGGACTGCGCCGTAACCCGCCCACCACGGATCGCCAAGCATCTTGCTCCATATACCGTCTGCCGCAAACAGGATCACATCATCGCCACCGATGTCGATGATCGCCGCGTCATCGCCGATATCGGCGATGCAGTCAGTGTACTCGGATCGCACGGTCTTCAGGATCTCGGCGATATCAGCTATCGTCTTCTTCCGGGTCACACCCTCAAAGTTCCTGAGCTCTGACGCGATGGTCTCAAGGTTCATGCCGGTGTTCATGTGATCTTGGACGTGCGTGGATCATAATAAAGGTGTCCCGGATGATTCGCCGGGTGTCCGCGAGCCATGGGCTGGTTTATTTTATTTTTCTTCAACTACATATTCTAAATATCTAAAAACAAGTATCCATCTCTCACTATCTTTTTGGTATCGACTACTCATAACTTGCTCTTGAACATCGAACCACCAATAACAAATGTATGATATCCCCCATATTCGCCACATGGGTCGATTGAGCTATCAAAACCACGCAAACCACCCACAAATTCCCCACCTATCCTCCGTCCAAGCACCCATTTGTCAAATAAATCAGTTTTAGCGCCCAACTACAATCAGTTCAAATCCGGCACCCATAAAATCTGTTATGGTTTGCTCTGAATTGCGGTTCCAAATCGGGTACGTGTTTAGCTAACTATAA
>JAYEGG010000420.1:0-7354 GCA_034658995.1 Methanobacteriota archaeon
GTATGTGTTTAGCCAAGGCGAAAAACCACGAGATTACACAAGATTTCACGAGATTAACACAGAAATCTTGTGAAAATCTGTGTAATCTCGTGGTTCTGTATGTGTTTAACTGCAATCTTATAGTTAGCTAAACACGTACATGTTTTGATAGGTCATACGTCGATTGGGTTGGTTGATAGTGTTTTTCACCACATCTTTGAAAGTCCTGTTTTACTATCCCGGTACACCTCTGATCTACGAAAATCAGCGTTAATGGCTGTGCAGACTATTCGTCAAATATTATTTTTGGACCGCACAATCGAATAGATCAGATGCCCTCGCCACTACAAGTTCTATCGATCGAACACCGGAGCCATCCGATAAACAGCCCCGGTGAATCGTCGAAACCAAAAAAACCAAATTTAGATTCTTCTGCCACGGCGCCCGCCTCTTGCCATGGTGCCATCGTGCGGTAGCGGTGTCACATCCTCTATCCTTCCGATGCGTATTCCGGTCCTTGCAAAAGCACGTATTGCCGCCTGTGCGCTTGGTCCCGGGCTTCGTTGTTTGTTGCCGCCAGGAGCTCTGATCTTGATATGAACGCCGGTGAACCCGCGGTTCTTCAGCTGCTCCACTACCTGGGCGACGATCTTCATCGAGATGTAGGGGGAGCCTTCGTCCCGGGCGACCTTGGTGACCATGCCTCCGGATGATTTTGCAATGGTCTCAGCCCCGGTCAGGTCGGTGACCGTGATGATCGTGTTGTTGAAAGACGAATGGATATGTGCAACTGCCCATTTCTGTTCTGCCATGATCACTGCGCCTCCTCTTGTGCCCCGTCGAGTATGCTCTCACCGGTAGCAACCTGTGTCGGGCGCTCGGGGTGCATTTCGTGCGTAATCGGGGAGCTGCCGTAATAATCGATCTGCATTGCCGCTTTCATTGAGACAAGATAACTTGGTATCGTGACCTTGTGACCTGCGACAGCGATGTGCCCATGTGTGATGAACTGCCGCGCCTGCCGCATGGTGTGCGCAAGCCCCTGCCTGTACACCTGGGTCTGCAAACGGCGCTCAAGAACATCTTTGACCTCAAAGGTCAGGATATCGGTCAGTTCCGTGTCCGCCGGCATGATATCAAAACGCTGCAATCGCGCAATAATCTGGTTTGCCTCGGTCTCTACATGTCCTGTAAAGTTCCCTGCTGCAGATTCGGCAAGCAGCCTGCGCGTAGCACGCCGGTACTTCCGAAGAATGCTTTCTGCAGTCCAGACCTCGCGTTTATTCCGCAGTCCATAGGTCTTAACCAGTTCACTTTCTGCTGCAAGTCTTTCAGCCTGCCAGGGGTGTTTTGGCGTGCTGTATTGTTTATGACACTTACGTGGATGTCCCATTCACTCACCTATTAGTATTATTAATTACGCGCGTTTTCTACTGACGCCGACTGTGGTACCGGATCTTCCGGTGGACCTTGTTCGCTGCCCGCGAACACGTAGACCCCGCTCGTGCATGATGCCCCGGTAACTGCGGGTCTTCTTCATAATGTTTATATCATCAGTCAACGACAGACCCAGATTCACACCTATAAGATGTTTGTCTTTGCCAGTTGCAAGGTCTTTTCTTCGATTTAACATCCATGTCGGCACCACACTTTCAAAATCGTCGATTGTTTTCCTTAGTTTTTCAACTTCAGAGTCATTCAACGATCCTAGTATCTCTGTAGAGTCTATCCCCGCGTTGTTCGCAAGAATTTTCGCTGTCCGTATGCCGATACCTTTCAATCCGGTGAGTGCATACTGTACTGATTTGTGCCCGTCCAGGTCAGTGTTTACGATACGGACAAGATGTTTTATCTCGGGTGTCCCTTTGGTTTCTTCAGTAGTTTTTTTGACGTCTTCCATATTGTTCCTCCGAGCAGGTAGCCACGGATATGTAATTCGTAATTCGATCTCGGTTTTGATGTAGATAAAGTATTCGTTCACCTGGGTGTATTATGTGCATGTTCCCGCCGACACTTCACCGTAATGCCAACTATCATAGCTGGAAAGGGTTATAGTTGATCAAGGGTTAATGATAAATATATGCAAGCCCCACGTAGGTATATTATCGGAGGGAAAAGATTTGTTCAAGGCAGTTATAAATGCAGAAATATTGCAGGATGCGATTAAAGCAATTTCAGCGATTATCGATGAGTCGCGTTTTGAGGTCTCGTCGGATAGGCTGGTGGCACGGGCTGTTGATCCTGCAAATGCTGCGATGGTCTCGCTCGAATTGTCAGGGGACGCTTTTGGGTCTATGGAAGGTACGGAATGCGAGATCGGCATTGATCTGAGCAGATTCAGCGAAATTCTTGGTATGGCGGACAGAAACGGCGAAATCGAGCTGGAACTGGACCCAAATACTCATAAGCTCGATATTGCCATGGGTGGTTTTTCATATAAGTTATCACTACTCGACCCATCGACGCTGCGGAAGGCGCCAACCGTGCCCACACTCGACCTCCCGGCAGAAATTGCAATTTCGGGGGCGGTATTCAGGCGCATGATCAAAGCGGCAGAGATGGTGAGCGACCACATGACTATGGGCGTGCACGATGGCGTGTTCTTTATGGAGGCGACTGGCGACACTGATCATGTCAGCATGGATCTCACAGGTTCTGACCTGATCCGCATCGTTCCGGCTGAAGTCAGGTCGCTGTACTCACTGGATTATCTGTCCGACATCAGTAAAGGGGTCGGCAGTGCCGGCGAGGTTGTCATCAACCTGGGGCGCGATCTACCTGCAAGCATCCGGTTTGAGCTTGCCAATGGCGATTGCACGGTAAAGTACGTCCTTGCACCACGGATCGAATCGGACTGATCAATTATGGCAGACAACTACACCACAGCAGTGATCAAAGGGGATGACCAGCCACTGACGTTCACGAGCGATATCACGATTCACGAGTTGCAGGATATCAAGTTAAGCGCGCCGGTCATGATCGAGGGGTTACCTGGCTTCGGGCACGTTGGTAAACTGGTTGCCGAACACTTAATCGACGTGTTCCATGCAACGCGGATCATTGACATCTATTCAATCCATTTTCCACCGCAGGCAATCGTGCTTGATGACTGCGCGGTCAGACTCGCCCGAAACGAGATCTATGCCTACAGGTCAGAGGATGGGAAGAGTGATATGCTGATCCTGGTCGGGGACAACCAGAGCGCAACGACCCGGGGACACTACGTCCTCTGCGACGTTTTTCTTGATATCGCAAAGCGGTTCAATGTCTCCAGAATCTACACACTCGGAGGGTATGCGACCGGTCAGCTGGAGGATACCGGCACCGTGATCGGGGCTGTCAACAACCCTGATATGGTCGAGGAATTGGGTGAGTACGGTGTTGATTTTCAGGAGAGCGAACCATGGGGCGGCATCATCGGCGTCTCAGGGATCTTACTTGCCATGAGCATAGAACTGAACATCGAGGCAGTCTGCCTGATGGGCATCACATCAGGATATATCGTCGATCCGATGAGCGCGCAGGCAGTGCTCCGTGTGCTCAGTCAGGCACTTAGTATCGAGGTGGACATGCAGGCGCTCGAAGAACATGCCGTCGAGATGGAGAAAGTAGTCGCAAAACTGGAGGAAATGCAGCAGATGCAGATGTCTTTGACCAAGGGCGATGAGGATCTGCGTTATATCGGATAATTGCTCGCAAATGCTCGAAAAATTCTTTAGACCGAATTCGGTAGCCATCGTTGGCGCGTCCCGCGAGGATGGGAAAGTCGGGAGGGTCGTGCTTGAAAACATCCGGAGGGGTTTTGGGGGTGCCATTTATCCAGTAAATCCTAAGTCTGACGAGATCAACGGATTGAAGTGCTACCCCAATATTACCAGCGCGCCACCAGTTGATCTTGCAGTCATAGTCGTGCCTGCAAAGGTCGTGCCCGGCGTGCTCCGGGAGTGCGGGGCAAAAGGGGTTAAGAACATAGCTGTTATCTCAGCCGGGTTCAAGGAAGCGGGAGCTGCAGAACTGGAGATGGAATGTGTCGATATCGTCAAAGAATACGGCATGAGAATGCTTGGACCAAACAGCCTCGGATTTATTGGTACACATTCTGGAATTAACGCATCTTTTGCTGCGGGTATGGCGATTCCCGGGGACATTGGTCTTGCATCACAGAGCGGCGCGCTATGCACCGCGATTCTTGACTGGGCGGAGATCAAGCGGTTCGGATTCTCGATCTTCGTCAGTCTCGGGAACAAGGCTGACATCACTGAAAATGATATCATTCAGGCGATGGCGGAGGACGATGAAACAAGCGTGATACTGCTGTATCTGGAAGGAATAAAGAACGGCAGGGAATTTATGGATATTGCCGGCAGCGTCACGGCAGATAAAAAGCCGATCATCGTGATAAAAGCAGGCAGCACCGGTTCAGGCGCAAGAGCGGTGTCATCGCACACCGGAACTCTTGCAGGCTCGGATGTTGCGTATAATGCGGCATTCCGCCAGAGCGGCGTAATCAGAGCCCAATCGATCGAAGCGATGTTTGATTACGGGCTTGCTTTCGCATATCAGCAGCTACCAGCCGGCGACAGGATCGCGATCATCACCAACGCAGGCGGACCCGGGGTGCTTGCCACTGACGCGTGCGAAACGCTCGGCATGACAATCGCATCATTCACGCCTGAGACGATCGAGACGCTCAGATCGTGTCTTCCTGCGGCAGCAAACGTCTATAACCCGGTGGACGTGCTCGGAGACGCCGTTCCAGAACTGTACAGACACGCGATCGAAGCGGTCATCTGTGACGAGAATGTCAGCGGCATCATCGTTCTCGCATCGCCGCAGGCTATGACTGACATGGAGCGGATCGCGGAGATCGTTGTTGATGCAAGCCAAAAATCATCAAAACCGATTCTCGTATCTTTGATGGGTGGAGTGCAGGCACTGAAGGGCGAAAAAATCCTTTCTGCAGGCAGGGTCCCGAACTACCCGTTCCCTGAGCGGGCTGCACGGACGATGCGCGCAATGATCGATTATGCAGAGATCACTGCAAGAACGCGCACGTACCCCCCGGATTGTGGCGTTGACCGAAAGGCAGTGCAGAAAATTTTAGATGATGAAAGAAAACAGGGAAACAAGCGACCGGGAGTCGAATGCCTGCCCATGCTGGAGCGATACGGAATCCCTGTGGCAGAATCGATCGTGGCATCCACCAGAGAGCATGCGATCGAGGCTGCAAGCCGCATCGGGTACCCGGTGGTCATGAAAGTGGTGTCAGCAGACATATCACACAAGACCGATGTCGGCGGGGTGCGAACCGGCATAATGAACGCTAAAGAGGCGGGTGTCGTCTATGACAGCATGATGCACCGGATCCACCGTTACCTGCCCGGCGCCCGAATCGAGGGCGTGCTGGTCCAGAAGATGCTCGAAGGTGGCAGGGAAGTCATCATCGGCATGAACCGGGACCCACAGTTCGGACCGATGATCATGTTCGGGCTTGGCGGGATATCGGTGGAGGTGTTAAAGGACGTGACATTCAGGATCGCGCCGCTCACCGAAAAGGATGCAGACGAGATGATAACGGAGATCAGGTCGTACCCAATGCTTCTTGGTATCAGGGGGGAGAAACCATCGGATATCGATGCGATAAAGGAAAGTTTACTCCGTTTTTCAAAATTGTGCACCGATTTCCCGGAAATCATGGAGATTGACATCAACCCGATGCTCGTTTTTGAGGATGGCTGTGTCGCGGTTGACATAAGGCTTACACTGGAGGAATGAATATGAAATCCATATTAATCGGGTCATGCGAGGGGCATTCGGGAAAGAGTGCTATCTGCATAGGTATCAGCCTCGTACTAAGAGATAAAGGGCTGAAGATTGGCTATATGAAACCGTTTGGGAACCAGTTCCGTGAGATCGATGGTGCGCTGGTGGATGAGGACGCAAGAAACATCAGGGATGCGATCGGACTTAACGACCCGCTGGATGCGGTAACTCCTGTGATGCTCACGCATGATTTCTACCACTGCGCGCTTACAAAAGGCGTGGATGTCAGGGGCAAGATCCAGGCGACCTACAAGAAGTTGTCAGCGGGCAAGGACGTAATGATAATCGAGGGCAACAAGGACCTGGCTGGCGGAATCATGTACGATATGTCTGATATAAACATGGCAAAGCTTCTGGACACAAAGATTCTCCTTGTAAGCAGATACCATGACATGCAGGAGGTTGATAACATCTTAAACGACCTCAAAATGATCGGCGATCCCGACATGCTTGCAGGAGTCATATTAAATGACGTGCTCGATCCGGACGAGGCAGCCGATCTTGTAGTCCCGTTCCTTGAAAGCCACGGGATAAAAGTATTCGGGATAATACCGAGAGACCCAATGCTAAAATCAGTCTCTGTCAGAGAAATCGCGGACTATCTCGGAAGCGAGATCCTTATCAGGGATGATATGCGCAGTGTCCTTGTGGAGCATTTCTTTGTCGGCGCAATGGAAGCAAACACGGCTCTCAGGTATTTCAGGCGTGTGAAAAGCTTTGCACTGATCACAGGCGGCGGTCGATCAGATATTCAGATGGCTGCGCTTGAGGCAGGCGTAAAGTGTATCATACTAACCGGTGGCATGTACCCAAGCTCCACGATCCTTGGGGCGGCAAAGGAACGCGGTGTGCCGATGATGGTCGTCCCGGGCGATACCATGAGCACGGTGGAAGAGATGGAGATCATCATGGGACAAGCCCGGATTCTTGGCGAGAAGAAGCTACGCCGGATTGAGGAACTGTTGGATAAGTATATGGACATGAGCGCTCTCGAAAGCATGATCGGAGTGAGGGCGTGATCAGGGGTGGGGTGTGCGTTGGGCATCGCGAGGGGTAAAAAGGCTGCATCGGTGGAAAAGGTCATTGACGAAGTCAAAAAAAGATAAACTTGATGCTGTGAAATCAGAGGGAAATTAGTAGCCACATATTCAGATCAAGGTTTCTATAGCGTAAAATCCTTCTTCAATTCATCCCAACGAATGCTTCCTCTGCTGTACGTGTTTAGCTAACTATAAGATTGCAGCTAAATACATACGGAACCACGAGATTACACAGATTTTCACAAGATTTCTGTGTTAATCTCGTGAAATCGTAACTACTCAGATACATGAAACAGTGTCACGCGACCTTGCTATACTGGCACTGCTTGACCCAGAACATAGCATGCGCCAAACGGGAATTTAACCGCAGAGTGCGCGGAAGGGTGCAGAGGATGATACAGCTCTCTCCCGAACCTCCGCGGTTATTTTTCAGGTCTCTGGCATCTTCCATGACAGTGAACCCAGGAGCTCTATCAGATTAACCATCTATTCAGCCACTCGATATCGGTTTT
>JAYEGG010000421.1:0-1605 GCA_034658995.1 Methanobacteriota archaeon
GATTGGCGGATTGTAATCATAAAGTCTCCGCGTCTATGTATATATTGGTTTCCCACTGCATACGTGGCTCCGGGTTAGGCACTCCGGGAGATCCGCATGTACGCTTGTCACCCCGATATCTTTGCAGAACCTCGAATCAGGTCACAAAAAGCGATTCGTTCAAACGAGTGTTATCTTTATATGCGTGGTGCTGAGGCGGAAAAAATCGGGACGCACTAACGTCACGCATACCCGTACTCAAGATATGTGACATCCAGCTTCTCCTTTAACCTTGCAAGAAACAGCCCGTAAATCTCATGGGAAAAGTCAATCCAACCGTGTTCCTGCGAAACCATCGCCGCAAACTCTGCCTCAGACTCTGTTTCTCCTTTGACGCCGAGATCTTTTATATCTTCCCAGTGCATGTCAAGATATTCATAGAGGGAGGTTTCTGCAAAGGTTTTTGGCACTGGTGGCGCGGACATCGAAATCTCCTGCATCAGTTCGCGCTCTTTGATATGCTCGTCCTGCGTGATCCCTGATCGCTCAACCGCCAGATGCAACGCCTGTCCGTCAATTGCACGTTTCTCATCGAAGCTGAACGGTCGGCAGCCATGCGCAGCCACATGTTCGGTGTACATCTCGCTCTGGATCAGTTCATGTTCGAGCACGAAATGGAGCACCCGCTCATCTGCCTGCTCGATGAACGACTGGTTAAGCACGATGATCGGGAACCAGTAGATCTTGAAGAAGAAGCGCCGGTTCATCGCAATGGCGTAATCAAGGATGTTCTGGTGCTGCATGTGCATAGATGGCGCAAAAGCAACCATGTCTGCCGATAGCAGCAGAATGCCATGTAGCCGGTCGCATCCTACCAACTGCTCCATCCGGACACGTAGATCATCGGTGACGGGAGTATACATCGACGGAGGGTCATTCTGGTACTGCTCACATCGATTGATCACATCATCTATCGCCGCTCGTTCGTCGTTCCTCATTGGCAGTGCGATGTCAGATGCCACCAGGGTGATCCACTGCCGGTAATGCTGCTCAAACTGCTCTCTCTCAAATTTCGCCCGCGCGGCTGCTTTGAATGCCTCGGTGATCCCTTTCGTTTCGGCGCTCTGTGTATCATTATCCATCGGTATCAGGTATGCCTGCAGCATGTAATGAAGGTGACTTCCTCCCCGCTACAAGTAACGGGGCTTCCTGCTTCACGGGGCGCCCAACGGCGCATCTCCACAGGCTTAAATTCCGCACAGTCCGTGCGTACATACGGTTTCGCAAACATCTCACCAGCACTTTCAGCCTTGCGAGACAGATTGTGTTCGACAAGCGGGTATTTAAAGGCTTTGGTGCGGCATTCATCCCCGCTACAAGTAACGGGGTCTTCTGCCGCGTATCTATAACGAGAGAAGAGACTGGCACAAAACTGGCGGGTACTGTGACTATCACGCACGCCGTTATAACGGAAACAACCGCCCGAAAGTGAAATGATCAATATTTGGTATATGTTTGGCTGATGCAAAAAAAAAACACGAGATTTCACGAGATTGGTGGGAAGAATGGTAGTACATACAAGATATTGGCAATATGTTTGCATTTCATATCCTGCTGCCTCATACT
>JAYEGG010000422.1:0-1592 GCA_034658995.1 Methanobacteriota archaeon
AAGGATTATAACATGCCTGCACAGATTCAGAGATATGTTCACCATCCTCACAGGTGCCCAGTTTGGAGATGAGGGCAAAGGAAAGATCATAGATGTATTGAGCAGTGATTATGACCTCGTTGTCAGGTTTCAGGGCGGAAATAACGCAGGACACACCGTGATTGTCGGAGACGACACGTACAAACTTCATCTGCTCCCGTCAGGCGTCTTGACCGGCGCCCGCCTCCTGATCGGTCCGGGCGTGGTTGTTGATCCGGGAGTTCTTATCGGCGAGATCAAGATGCTTGCGGATATGGGCATAAAAATAACGCCCGAAAAACTCGGGATCGATGCAAAGACGAGCATCATCATGCCATACCACATCGGGATGGACAAGCTCCGGGAGCAGAAACGGGAAAAGAAGATCGGGACAACCGCCCGCGGCATCGGATTTGCGTATATCGATAAAATATCAAGAGACGAGGTGCGGCTGGCAGATCTCGCCGACAAAAACGCGTTTTCAGAGATCATGGACGAACTTGCACCGCAGCGGGAGCGCGCAATCATCGAGCTCGGCGGTGATCCCGGCGTGGTGCGTGCAGGAATTCCGGATTATATCGGATATGGCGCCACGCTCAAGCCCTACATCACTGATGTATCTTATGAACTGAACCGTGCGCTCGATTCTGGCGGGAACGTGCTTGCGGAGGGTGCGCAGGGCGCGCATCTTGATATCATCCACGGCACCCAGAAGTATGTGACATCGTCAAGCACTATCGCCGGCGGCGCATGTGCCTATCTTGGCATCGGTCCGACGATGGTGGATCAGGTGGTTGGCGTGGTCAAGGCATACATCACGCGGGTTGGTGAGGGTCCGCTGCCGACCGAACAGGCGGGTGAGATCGGGGACCGGCTCAGGGATGCGGGCGGCGAATTTGGCACAACCACAGGGCGACCCCGGCGGTGCGGCTGGTTTGATGTCCCGCTTGCACGAAAAGCGGTGTACCTCAACGCTTACACGAGCATTGCACTGACAAAACTGGATGTCCTGACCGGACTTGATCCGATCAGGGTCTGCACTGGATATGAACTGGATAACGAGCACATAGACTATCCGCCCGAGCTTTCGTCCGATCTCGAGCGCTGCATCCCCGTGTATGAAGAGGTGGAGGGATGGAACAAGGATATTTCTGTTGCGCGGGTGTTCTCGGATCTGCCGGATGCTGCACAGGATTACGTGCGCAAAATGGAGGAGAGCCTCAAAGTCGATGTTAAGATGGTGTCAAACGGTCCGAAACGTAACCAGATAATCGTTCGCTAAACGCATAAGTACAACCGTCCACCATCAGCCCATTCCATCCTCCAACTCGGGAAAAGGGCTTTTGGTGGATTTTCCGGTAAAGGTGTGGGGGGTGGAGCTCGGGGGGACATGTTCATCAGTCACCTGCACTAAATCAACAAATTTTGGAACTACTCGAGGTACCTAAAACAGTATCGTGCGACCTCACTATACCGGCACTGCTTGACCAAGAACACAAACCTGAGCCAAACATGGATTTAACCGCCGAGTACGCGGAGGACGATAACGCTCTGCGAACCTCCGCGCCCTCCGC
>JAYEGG010000423.1:0-7263 GCA_034658995.1 Methanobacteriota archaeon
CACACGTGCATGGGTGGCAACCCTCTAATAGATAAAGATGTAAATGGTTAGGTCATGTCAGGATTCCTCCCGCTATTCATCGACCTCCATGATCGAGAGGTGGTGATCGTCGGCGGCGGGTCGGTTGGTGAACGCAAAGCAACACTCTTTGGCAGATATGCCAGAACAGTCGTTGTGAGCATCGAGTTCACCGAAAAACTGCTGAAATCAAGTGAGATCGAGCGGATAACCATTGACCGGAAACTCGATGATGAAGAGTTCGCTGATCTGATAAAGGACGCGTTCATCGTGATACCGGCAACAGACGACATTGATTACAACGAGCATCTTGCAGAGATCGCGGGCTTGCACGGGGCGCTGGTCAATCGGGTGAATGATGATCCTGGTGATGTGATCATCCCGTCGGTGATTGCCCGCGGCGATGTCACGATCGGCATATCGACTCTGGGTAGCAGCCCCGCACTGTCGCGATACAGCAGGAGGCAGATCGAGGGGGTGATCACGCCCGAATATGGTGGGATGGCAAGATTGCAGAGTGCGGTGCGTGAGCTTCTGAAAGAGCAGGTTCCTGACCAGGCGGATCGGCAGCAGATACTGTGGGAAATTCTTCTGGACGAAGAGGTCTGGGAACATCTGAAAACATCGTATAATATGGCTTATGAAACGGCGTTGAGACACATACCGAATAGAGAGGCGTTATAATGGAACTTTTAGGAATCGATCTGGTGATATGGATAGGGCTTGTGGTTGCGTCTGGCATGGCGCTTCTGGTTATATGGAAGATCGCACAGTGGAAGGGCAGATTTGACCAGTGGCGGCGGGAGGTTGATGAGCGGCTCGATGGGGGTGCAGCATCCGGGGCGGGGCATGATGCGGCTTATGATGCCGCATCATACGATGCCACTGCTCCAGCCGCAACACCAACCGTAACATCAACTCAGACTCCCGCGCTGGTGCAGACTCCGGCGCCAACAATGACACAATCTCCGGATCCGGCTTCGATGTCGATGCAGGGTTTGCAGGATCGTTCGACCTCCGGACTGCCGGAGTCAGGACCCCTGTCCGAATATGTTGATGCAAAGACCGTTATGCAGATGGAATCTGCGCTGCTGGATGCACTTTCCGGAAGAACGGATGAAGCAGTCGAGCGGTTGAAGGCGGCAGGCAGGGAGATCGGGATCAATACCCCGGATGATGTGGCGATGGCGCACCACAATCTCGGAAATCTACTGTATCGTTCAAAACAGTTCGATGAAGCTGAGCGGGAGTACTGTGAGGCGATAAAATGCAAACCAGATCTTGCCAGGGCACACGCCAACCTTGGTTTTCTGTATCAACGGCTCGGGCGCCGGGAAGCATCTTTGCAGGAGTTCGAAGCGGCGCTTAAATTAAAAGATCAGCTCCCCGATGGTGGCAAACGAGTCACGCAGATCGTGGAGGATCTATCAGGTGGAAACTGATCGTATTCACATATATGCTTCCAGTTGTTGTTTGATGTGTGCCTTTGGAAGGGCGCCGATGATCTGGCCGGATAGTTCGCCGTTCTTGAATACCAGCATCGTTGGTATTGCGCTGATCTGATATTTTGTGGCAACGCCCATGTTCTCATCGATGTTCAGTTTGCCGAATGTCACCTTGCCTGCATACTCCTTTGCAAGATCCTCGATGATCGGCGCAATCGTCTTGCAGGGTCCGCACCACTCAGCCCAGCAATCGACCACAACTAGTGGGTACTCGTGCACAGTCCCGTCAAGATTTCCGTCATTTAGTATTACTACTTCGCCTGATGTCATTTTCTGTAATCGCTCCATCTTTCTCATTCGAATTGCTTCCAATTCGTCCATAATTTAGCATTCGAGCACGGTATAATATAAATCCTTGCATAGCTACTCGTTTGCCTTGATCTGGTTCTCGATCTCTGCATGGAGTTTTGCAAGACCCCGCTCTCGCAGGCTTATAAACTGGTTGATGCTGTCTATCGTATTTTTCGCAGATCCGTCAGTTTCAAGCCTTTTCCTTGTGAGTGTCTGGATCAGCGAGGTGTATAATCTCTTGTACGTACCTACCTGATGATCAAGTTCGATATATCTGTCGATTGTCGCCTGATCGACGCCAGATCTCTCTGCAGCGCCGGTAAACTCGTTAAGTTCCCTTGAATATGACATGATATTCTCTATCGCCGAGATTAATCCCCCCTTAGTGACCGGTTTAACAAGATACTCGGTTATATATCGTGCTTTTTTCTGCACAACCTCTGCCGTCAGTTGTTTAGCAGTAAGAATGATGACAGAAACCGAGTTTAACCGCTCGTCTTGACGTATCTTATCCAGTACCCCCCAGCCATCAATATCAGGCATGATAAGGTCCAGTAGAATCAGATCGGGTGTTTCGGTCTCCAGCTTTGCAAGACATTCGTTGCCGCCGTACGCGGATATAACCTCGTACCCCTGCGACTCAAGCATCAGCGAGATCAGGTCCGCAACATCAGGCTCGTCATCCACTACCAGTATTTTTATGTGAATTCCTCCCTGTTAGCCCCATTATACTACGTTATTGATGTCACCAGTATTAAACATTATTGATTGCAGGAAGCGTCCCCCGGATTCTGCCCTGCCTGCCCAAACAATTCAGTCATCAGGGCAGCAACAGAGCACGTAGACCCGCCAATCGCGTCAGCCACAATACCTGCAACATCAAGCCTTTCTTCACTCGCTTCCACCAGAGAACGCGACACAGCAGTTCCGGGACGATCCGGAACAGCCATGCACTCAACCGCAGGACTCGCCTGTGGAAATGTCCCTATCTTGATCGCACGATCAATGATTTCTCGCTTGTCAAGCCCGATCAGCGGATGGTAGATCGGTATATCAGACCCGTGCATCTCTGCAAACATGTTCCGTGCGGTCTGGGAGGCGACCTGCCCGAGCGACGATCCGGTGATGATCCCGCACGCGTCTTCCCGCTCTGCGACCGCCGCCCCTATTCGGTACATCATACGCCTGCAGACCACGCAGGTTGTGCGCGGGTTGCAGTGCTCCCTAATCGCACGCAGACACGAGCCATAAGGAACCGTGTATGCTTTCATGTCGGCATAAGACCAGCTCTTCAGCCGGTTTACGTTCTCTCTGGCAAGTTTTACCGATGCAGGGTCTCCGAACTCCTCGAGATCACAGTACAGCGGCACAATCTCAGCCCCGCGCTTCATCATCATCCATGCAGCAACCGGCGAATCAATCCCGCCTGACATCAGCGCAATCATCTTCCCCTGGCTGCCATAAGGAAGCCCCCCGGCACCGGCAACGCGTTTTGTGTAGACGTACGCATGGTTCTGCCGCATATCAACGAATATTTCCCGGTCAGGGTTCGTAAGATCAACTCTTGCGCCCGGGGCACATCTTGAGACCGCATCCCCGCAGACCCGCCCAACATCGATCGATGTGAAATCATGAACGCCTGACCGCGATGCACGGATCGCGAAGGATTCACCATCACGGACCAGAGCCAGAGTCTTGCTAATCTGTGATGCGGTCTCTGCCACCGCATCGATCGTTGCGCCGGTTGTGACAGCGGGACTCGTTGATGCCGTGCCAAAAACACGTGCGATCACGTCCGCACCGCGCACATCGTCCGTATGCACAAAGATCCTGCCCCATTCCCGCGTAATCCCAGAATACGACACGTCATGCTGCAAGAGTGCGGTTTTGATGCGGTTAACAAGCATCTTCTCAAACCGCCCACGCACCGGCGGGCTTTTCAGGGCAATCTCATCGTAACGGACAATGATCACGTCACAGGGCATCACCCCTGACACCTCCACAGATATTTCGTCATGTACTTCATCGGGCATTTTATCCTGTATTCCAGGTATTCAAGTGTTTCGGACATCCCGGATATCTTGGATATTCCGGACATTCCGGGTGTTTTATCCGGTATTATATTGTTCACTGTAACCAAGCACCTCGATAGATCGCAGCAGGTCGGTTTTGGACAAGATGCCGGCAACTCTGCCCGTGATCCTGCCCTTCACCAGGAGATGCCCGATTTTGTGCGTGGACATCATCCGGAGTGCGTCTATGGCATCGGCATCATCGAAGATCGAGATGATGTTTGTCGCCATCACGTCGCGCACCAGCACCACGTTGTGTTTATCCATCGGAACCGACTGTATATCGGCAAACGCCACCATTCCAACAACCTCCCCGGTGAACGGATCAGTTACCGGGTATACGTGGTGTTTTTTTCCGAACATCACCTGGAGGAGTTCCAGAACAGTCATATTATCCCCCACAAAGGCAACATCACGGGTCATGAGATCGCTGACTTTGACGCCCTCAAGTGTCACCGACGCCTTTGTGAACGCTTCTTCCTCTGACGCACCGATATAGATGAAGAAAGCGATGAATAATAGCCAGACGGAATCGAACAGCCCGAACACACCCATCGCGATGGCGAGGATCTTTCCGAGGTGCACTGCCTTTCTGGTTGCACGAAGGTATGGCATGCGCTGGGCATACCACGCACGAACCACGCGCCCGCCGTCCAGTGGGAATGCGGGAATCAGGTTAAAAGCAAACAACATGATGTTAATAAATGAAAGCGACCATAAAAGGTGTGAAACATCCAGAAGCAGGGGCATCTGCAATGACTGCGCCATGTTATGAACTGTGAGATACACAACGGCGCAGAAGACCCCGATCATAAGCGATACACCAGGTCCAGCTAACGATATACGCAATTCCGCATCGGGGTTGCGCGGGATATCCTCCATTGCAGCGATACCGCCAAAAATAATCAGTGTGATGCTTCGTATGGTGATCCCGTATCCTTTTGCAACCCATGAGTGCCCAAGCTCATGCAACGCCACACAAAAGAACAAAATGACTGTTAGACTCAGTGATAGGGCGTATCTGAGTGAAACTGATTCCACACTGGAAAATCCGGTGACTGATTCCCTCGAAAAAATGAATGGAAACACTACGAGGGCAAATAAAAAAGAAACATGGATTTTAATTGGTATCCCCATAACCTTTCCGATCTGGACCGATGTTTTCATGATTGTGTCACTTTCTTATTGGCAGCCACCATACAATAAAGTATATATCCCCTTTAGTTCAATCTGTATCATATCAATACATATGAGGGATTTTGAATGTATGCAGAATTAACATCGCTGTTTGGGCTCAACGTCTATACAGATAAGGGGCGGTACGTAGGGAATGTGAATGACGTCGTGATTGAGGCGGCTGATAGGAAGGTGACCGGTCTTGCACTCACCAAAATCAACCGTGAAATGTTCGATGTTAACCGTGAGGGGATCATTCTGCCGTACCGGTGGGTGCTTGCGATTGGCGATGTCGTCATCGTGAAGCAAGTTAACAAATTGACAAAGAAGGATGAAGAGGAGTGATTTTGAAAACTGTGAGATATATGCCGATCTGAGGGCAATTCCACCAGTTATAATCCGTGTTGATGGTAGGGGGTTTAAGAATTTACTGCACAAGCATGGATTCAAGAAGCCGTTTGACTATCGATTCGCATCTGCCATGGCGGGCGCCGCAGAGTCACTCGCACACCAGAGCGGGCTGCACCCGGTGATTGCATACACATTCTCAGACGAAATCAACATCCTTCTCACAGATCAGGTACTTCCCTTCAATGGCAGAATCGAGAAGCTCGTTTCAGTCATGGCAAGCCACATATCCAGCACGATCACCATGTCATTGGATATATCCCCAATCGCATTCGACGGGCGGGTAATACCGCTGCACCCGCACCAGATCACCGAATATCTGATCTGGAGACAATTGGAGGCATGGCGAAACTGTATCAACAGCTACGGACATTATACGCTTCGTTCAACCGGATTATCTGGCAGGGATGCAGCACTACAGATGCAGGGTATGCGCTCGGGCGATATTCATGAAATGCTGTTCCGACACGGCATCAACCTTGACAAGGTGCCTGCATGGCACAGGCGGGGCGTCATGGTGCACCGGGACGAGTATGTGAAATGCGGATACGATCCGGTGCGCGGGGTCGAGGTGACAGCGAACCGAAAAAAGGTCGTTCAAAACTGGAACCTACCAATCTTCGCATCAGAAGACGGTGCGGAACTGGTACGGCGGCTGGTGGAGATGTAAGCCAAATATCAGGTAGGTATCAGGGCACATGCCCGGGTAACGTGTGGCAGGAACCACGAGATTACACAGATTCCCACAAGATTTCTGTGTTAATCTCATGTAATCTCGTGGTTTTGTATGCGGACATCCACACAACACTCGAGTAAGTGCATATCAGGTAGATGTTGAGGGAATTTAAGGGGGTTTCGGATAGAATGGAAGCAAAAAATGCATATATCGACTTCAAAGACGGGTTCGACATCAATTCCCAAAAAGATTGGTGTGAGATCGTGAAAAACAGTGTGGCAATGGCTAATTCCGGAGGAGGAATCATATTAATCGGTGCCAAAGACGACGGCGTACCATCAGGATCAGATGTCACGCCCGTGCTCGACATCGACCCGGCTGTGCTGGCAGACACGATCGCAACATACACCGGAGAGCGGTTCTCCGGATTCAAGATCGCAGAGATCGATAAAGAAGGGGTCAAGATAGCAGCGCTGCTGATCGAGAGCGTTTCGATCCCGATGGTCTTTATCAAGCCCGGTACGTATGACATCAATGATGAGAGTGAGAGGAATAAGGGGCGGCAGACGGTGTTTGAAAGTGGTGCTGTGTATTTCAGGCACGGTGCACGGAGCGAGCCAGGAGATCCCGGCGACATGACGAAGGTCGTCGGAAGAGAACTGGAAAAGCTCCATCGATCATGGTTCAGTTGCATCGAAAAGGCTGACAAGACACCTGCCATGTACGTGACTCAGCCGGCGGAAACCATGAGCGACGCGGCGCGTATGCCAAACCAACCCGAATACGGGGTAGCAATACCGGATCGCACATATCCACACATACAGAAAGAGGTCGTACACCACGTAAACGAGCGGTTAAGCGGCAAAAAACACATAACTGCACACGACACCCTGTGCGTTCGCAGAATTTACCGGATAGACGAATCAAAGCCCCAGTTCTATTACAAATCAAAATTTGCGTCGGCTCAGTACAGCGAAGAATTTGTTGACTGGCTGGTCGAGAGATACGAAGAAGACCCCCTATTCTTCGAAAAAACAAGAGCACAGTACAGGGCGCGATGAGACGGTTTGCGGGCACCATCGCAGGTGAAACATTAGAAAAATCGTACGTGTTTAGC
>JAYEGG010000424.1:0-7262 GCA_034658995.1 Methanobacteriota archaeon
AAAGGCGCAGAGACGCAGAGACGCGAAGATTGTTGGTAATCTCTATCTCCACGTCTTTCGCGGTGTTGCACATCCAACTGATCATTACAAAATCGGCGGAAATCACTGGATTTTTAGACAGTGCCACGGTTTCGCAAACATCTCGCCAGCACTTTCAGCCTTGCGAGACAGAATATGTTCGACACGCGGGTATTTAAAGGATTTGGTGCGGCATTCATCCCCGCTACAAGTAACGGGGTCTTCTGCCGCGTATCTATAAACTCTCGGTGACCTACCCATGAAACAACCAGTTACATCATCAGGACTTCTGCAACGTAGAACTGTGGCGGCGGTTTTACTGATCGCGGTGATTACAGTATCGCTACTTAGATTCGGATGTATCGACAGTGCGGATGACAATCAGGAGACGGAGGGGACGGGCGTATCGCCACTTGAATTGCAGGTTTCAGGTTCAACAACGGTCCTTCCGATTGCCGAGGGGTGTGCACGCGTCTTCATGGAACATTGCCCCGGTGACAAAGTGTATCCAATGGGCGGAGGGTCATCGCATGGCATAAAGTCGGTTGCAGACGGTACCGTGGACATCGGGACTGCGTCTCGTGATATGAAAAGTTCCGAAGAGGAAGCCACCCCGGTCTCGTGATGCATGGCGTTGCAAAGGACGGTGTTGCAGTCGTGGCGCACCCGGAAAACCGGATCAGCGATCTGACACGGACAGATACGGGCGACAGTTGCCGGAAACAAAGCTGGAATCGGGTTCGTCTCTCTTGGATATATCGATTCAAGTGTGGGGGCAGTCACACTCGATGGCGTCTGTCCCACGGTCGAGATCGTCCGGAGTGGTGAGTACGCGATCTCGCGGACGCTTCTAATGATCATAGACGGCGAGCCTGATGCGGATGAGCGGGCGTTCCTTGACTTTGTGCTTTCAAAGGTGGGGGGCAGAGAATCGTTTCGGATGTGCATTTAATACCCGTAAATACATAAATAGGCACAACTGGAAATAACAGTGGGATGACCCCACCCCAACACACATTAGTGCGATTCGTTTATTCGTGATCTCTTATGCCGATTTTATCACGAATGGACAAATACAGATATCTAAGGTTATTTTTTCGGCAAGCAATGAGAGGTTATAAACACCATGTTTAAACGAAATCGCGCGGATCAGAGATTAGAGTACCATTGGATACACTTTACCACCCCACCCCCCAATCTTCAGTGAGCACTGCAACCTGACGCCGGCGTAGGTGCATTATGGCTTCAGGCATTCCACATTCATCACCGCATCAAAGTCCCCGCTGATCCGTGCGATCGTGAAATTCAGATCGCCCTGGTCAAAGGTCATAGTGCACTCGATGCTGTCGGTCGTGTTTGCTGCAAGCTCGTTTAAGCAGGTAGTCGCATTCTCCGTGATCCCTATGCATGTGATGGTGCGCTCGCATCTGTCGCCTGCCACGCAGACCGCGTCGTAATACTGGTGTGCAACCCGCGAATTCTGTGCCACGACCTGGTACGGCGCATCAAGGTCCACCTGCTCGAGCAGTCTGCTGAATGGTGGATATGAGTTTGATGCGTTCTCATCCTCGATCACATCGACCGCCGCCTCAACCTTGCTCCGGGGACCAAGGATGCACGGATCACCCATGATGCTGCACATATCCTTGTTCCGGACTAGCACAGGGTAACCCTGATAGGGGGTCGGCGCGGGAATGAACCCAAACATAAACTTTCTCGGGCTTAATTTATCCATCTCGATCTGCGTGCCGTCCCAGAACGCGGCACGATACGCTCTGGAGATGTTTGTGCCATAAAGATCGTACTGTTGGGTGGTATATACCAAAGACTCCATCGGCGTCCCTTCCAGACCGTCGGTACAGACATAGTTTGCGATGACCGCGCCCGGCGGACTCATGTCAAGTCCGTCAGCGATCGAATCCAACGGATGGTTGATGAGTTGTCCAACCTCGCCCAGTGAGCGGCGGTTGTCAGGCGTCGGCGCCGTTGTGGGCAGGTCTGTCTGTCCCGCGGGATCCTCATCGCCAGTACTCCCCCAGAAGAAAGATGCCAGCGGCGATATCACCATTATAAGCACCATAAAAGCAGCGAGAGCCATCGCGAATACAGCAGAGTTTGAATATTTCTTCATCAGATCACCTTTGACAGCAGGTGTTATTAATATTGTCAGTATATGGGCGTGTTCAACCAACCGCGGACGTGTTTTCGGAGACTTTTTAATTTCTTCCGGATAAGTGGATCATGGCAAAAAAAGATTAACCGCAGAGGACGCTGAGGATCGCAGAGGGGTGTTGTTTCTCTCTCCCGTCCCTCTGCGGTTTTCGAATCGTCCCAGAAAATAATAAAAAGTGTCTGTTTTCGTGGCGCCCGCACAAGTCGAACTTGCAAAGATATTTAGAGCACCTGCGAAAATAGCATAACAGATTCATATTACCTGCATTCATATCACCCCCAGGCAAACAAACCATGACCCGACACACACATCCTGCAGCGCTGCCGATATTACTGTGTGCACTCATCTGTGCCGGCTGCATCCAGTCAGGCGAAGACCCTGCTTCGGACGGTTCGGATCTGATCGAACTGGCAGAAAGCCAGACTGCGGCACTTGATCATCTGGGCGTCATAATCGAGTCTCAGAACGATGCCATCAACGCTTTTAACGATCGCGATTACGCAGCCTGCCAGATGTGGTGCATACAGGCTGCGACACAGAACAAGGAGTATGCGTCATTGGTCGGGGTGCATGCAGGGCTTGTCATGAATGCGTCGCTCTCCGGATCTGACGGGGTGTATTACGAAGCTCAACTGGATATTTTGCAGGCGTTTCAACGAAACATCAATCAATCCACGTTTGATTTGAATCTGGCATGTGAGTATATCGTGGATGGGGATGATGTGCATTCACAGCACCATGTCATAAGGGCGGGCGAATTTATGGAAGCGTTCCACGACAATATCGATCGTTTCAATGACAACATCGATGCACATAACAGAGAGCTGGATAATTTCGTATCCCCGGTTCCGGATCCTTCCAATCTGATCAATTCGCCCGGTACTGTGGATACCGTGGGTACTACGGGTACTACGGGTACCACAGATACGACCCTTTCCGAAAAGGTCAATTATTCTGAAATCCCTGATCCGTATTATCTGGGCAAAACAAACTTTCAGAACACGCCTGACGAGGTGCAGCGGCTGCTTGGCAAGGGCTTTTTCACGTCGTACGCATGTTCCAGTTTTGACTGCTCAGAGATGGCAGCATACATCGAATGGAAGCTTGAATGCCACAACGTCACCGCACAAATCGCCACAAAAGACAACTGGGAAGGCGAATATGGTCATGCATGGGTCATCGTTCCGCTGCGCGGTGGGAATAACCTGGCAATCGAGCCAACGATCAGCGCAATTGAAGGGAGCCTTGGCGCGGAGATGATTACGTATGACCCCAAATACTTTGTCTGTGACCACCTGTTTGACGACATCTACGGGGCATCAGAGTTCTTTGGCGTTGAGGAATGGGACTGGTGGAACAAGCTGGAACTGAGCTGATCCGCACGAAAAATTGGAACATGCTCAACATTATGTGGATATCCACATGAAACCACAGATTACACAAGATTAACACAGAAATCTCGTGTAAATCTGTGTAATCTTGTGGTTAAAATCCTAAAAACCACAACTTACCCGAGCATGTACAAAAATTGTGCCCATACCCAACCCCTGCAATCATGCGCTCACGAAACGTGCCATTCCTGCTTTCACGCTTCCACGTAATCAAACAGAGATCGCTGGGCAGCCGTCTCTTCTGTTTTACCGGCATAATAATCCAATTCCGCATTACCACAGCCATCAGCAGGTAGTTCGACGCTCCCATACTTGCCACCCCCGCCAGGGGTAATAATCACTTTTCCTTCCTGAAATGCCCTGATCGCATCCACAATCCGCGAGTCTCCGCCCAGACTCGCTATATCAGCATCCACCAGCACAGCAATCTCACTGCCAGATTTTTTTATCAGTTCGTTCCACGCGCTCTGCACCGTTTTGGTGTACGGGCTTGAATGCCCAAGCGCAAGAGCAATGATCTCGGCAAGCGGGATCAAATGAAGATATTCGGGTCGGTGATCCGGATGCTCTGGTTCCGGAAGATCTGCGAGTTCGTTTACCCTGTCACGAACTCCTTTTTTGATTCTTGCACCGCATGTGCATTTCCATTTCTTTATCAGACATTCCTGGAGTGTGTACCGCTTAAAACATCGTATACATGCAGATTCGTTGTATTTCCCTTCCTCAGGAAACATCCCGACATTCAGCACCGGTTTACAACCGTTCTTTCGAAGAATCGCTTTTTCCAGATCGCTAAACGTAATCTCTGGCATCTCAAACCGGTTAAACTCACGGGCGAGCTTGTTGGGCCATGGGGAGTGCGCATCTGAGTTCGTAAGGAAAGTCAGCCGGTGCAATTCTGAAATCCGATCCGCATAAGATGTGTCTGCGCTCAAACCCAGTTCCACAAACGAAATATATCCTGCAAGGTCCTGGTAGCAGTCTTCAAGCGAATCATGATACGCATACATAGCAGTCCACGGCGTAAACGCATGGCAGGGTCCAATCATGGCGCCGGCATCCCTCGCATACTCAGCGATCTCTGCGCCGCCCAGCTTCACAGTGGGGCGCCCGTCGGCATCGATGTCGCGGGAGTGCTTCATGAACCGCTCACGCAACTCTTCCGCTTTGGAGATGGACGGGACAATGAGTAGGTGATGAACCCGGTGAGCGCCTTCGATCTCTACTGTAAGCACAAAAGACGTATCGTTCAATGAAAATATTCCGTCTGACTCTGGCAATCTCTTGACCTGGTCCAGCCATTTTGCGTGCAGGCAATCCCCGGTTCCTACGAGGTTAATCCCTTTCTTCGCTGCTTCCCGTGCAATGGTTGGAACATCCATCTTGTTAGATGTTGCCATCGAGTATTTCGAGTGTATATGCAGGTCTACATTGACGTTCATGATCCTGTTGTAGATCGGTGGGCACACTTATATAAGGATTCGTCTCATATTTCATATTCCACAGCATTCCAGAACAATTGAACTCGTGGAATACAAAAATAGAAGAAACATAGAAACACAGGAGAATTAAGATATGTCAGATTTTAGAGTTGTTGTTTCAGACACAAAAACAGGAAAAGCATACCAGATAGAAGTATCTGGCGCGTCTGCCGGCACATTCATCGGAAAAACAATCGGTGGCGAGGTCGATGGAAATGTGGTCGGTCTTGCCGGGTACACACTGAAGATTACAGGCGGATCTGATAAAGGCGGATTTCCGATGCGCAACACGCTTCCAGGATCCATGCGGAGAAAACTCCTTGTAACCGGAGGATGCGGGTTTCATCCGAGCGATGACGGTCTTAGAAAGCGGCGATCGATCAGGGGATCTGAGATCTCGGGGGACATTGTTCAGATCAACACAACAATAGCAAACTATGGTGCAACGCCCGTGGATTCACTGCTTGGTGATGATTCGGGAGCGGCTTTGGATGCTGGTTCAGGCGAGGATTCAGGCGGAGAATCATAACCGTTATGTTTGACTTTATGAAACTTTTCGGAGACGATCCTTTTGAGCGGTTCAGGCGCGGGGTTGCTGCGCATGAGCAGGGGAAGCTGGATGTGGCAGAACGCGAGTACGAACGCGCCATATTTTTAAATCCGTTCGTTGCGCAGTTTCATTCGAATCTCGGGGACCTGTTCCACCAGCAGGGCAAACTCGATGATGCGAAAGACACTCTCGATGAAGCGCTGCGCATCGAGCCGAAGAACGCAGCCATACACAACAACTATGCCGTGATCATGGAGGAGCTTGGACATCTGGATGTGGCAGAGAAGCATTTCAAGCGCGCGATCTTTCTTGATCCGGAATACGCCCATGCGCGGGTTAATCTTGCCGACCTGCTGAGCAAACGAAACGAGTATGCGAAAGCCGAGGTCGAGTACTACAACGTCCTCTCCGCGCATCCCGAACATGCGTACGCGCGCAAGGGCTTTGCGATGATGCTTAAGAATGCGGGCAGGTATGATGAAGCGATCCGCGAGTTGCTGGCATTGTTGCAGCAGGCACCGGACGACGCACATTTACATGCACTTCTTGCCATGACCTATCACCTGTGCGACAGGCTCACCGATGCAAGAGACGAGTACGACACCAGCATCAGGCTCGATCCGAACAATCCTGTGGCGCACAACAACCTTGCAAGTCTGTTTCAGGACCTTGATCAGACCTCAGATGCTGAACATGAATATCGGGTGGCGATACGGCTCGATCCGAACTACATGCTTGCAAGAGAGAATCTTGCACGGTTGCTGTACGAAACAAACGATGAAAAAGCGGAATACGAGTATAACGAGATTCTCCGCATCCAGCAGGATAATGTGAACGCATGTATCCATCTTGCGAGGATTCTGCTTGGGAAACGGAGATATGTGGAAGCAGCCGAGATGATCGTGAAAGTCGGTGAGTGCGATCCCGGAAACGAGGAACTGGCTGAGATGGCAAAGTCGATTAAGGAATTATCCGATGAGGTTGCCGGAAGCGCGGGGGATGGTGGTAATGGCGGTGATGATCTTCCCGCGGCTGATGAAGCGCGTGTTGATGGCGACCGTACTGAACCCTGATTACGCCTGCTGATGTTGTTTTTTGTCGAGACTTTTCATGGCATATATACTATAACGCCCAGTCCTTCCACGCACCATTTTCATTCACGAAAAAAGTATATCGCCAGCCACACTGAAGGCATTTCTTACTCGCAAACTTTTCACAAAAGTTTGATCAAAAATTTTAAGTGTAATAAATAGGTTATGTGGGCGTAGTTTCGTGGAATTCACGACGTTCATCTAAATTCGTGATTTTATCACAAATTGGGTATCAACCGATTTAAAAAAAACTCGGGGTCTGTGCCCGTGTGAAGTATAGCTGAACACATACGTATTGTTGTTTATTTGTAACTACCCAAGGTACCTAAAACCACTATCGGGGGACTTCACTATGCAGGAACTACCCGGGACATAGCATACTGCAACCAAACAGGGAATTTAACCGCAGAGCGCGCAGAGGGACGCGGAGGGGGAATAAACGGTTAAACGCTCTCTCGTTCCTATGCGCCCTCCGCGGTTATTTTTCTTGCCAGAAAGTACAGGATCGCTATCGGGCGACCAATCAACATACCTGGGTAGTTACGTTTATTTTAGCCT
>JAYEGG010000425.1:0-1573 GCA_034658995.1 Methanobacteriota archaeon
CGCGTTCATCTGCGGTTTATTATATGTTTTAACTGGCAGGAAGAACTCTGCAAAACCGAGCCCCAGTGCCTGAATAGATAGGCAATCCAATGGGGCTTGGGGGGACTGCAACGCGAGATACCAGAGACCCAAAAAAACCACAAGATTACACAAGATTGCACGAGATTAACACAGAAATCTTGTGGAAATCCGTGTAATCTCGTGGTTCCGACGTGTTTAGCTGCAATTTCGTGGTTAGCTAAACACGTACGCAGATAGTACTACATACGGGGTATTGGTGATGTATTTCGCATTTCATGTCCCGCATCCACACACTTTCTCGTGAAAATCGGGATAGCCTCGTGGTCAGTAGTTATACTCGAGCGCACGGCATACACTGCGACTTTTGTAATTGCCAATTTGACCATGAATACACAAGATCAGGGCACATGCAACATGATTGCCAATCAAGCGGTTTATCCGATCTTTGCGCCCTCGCGTTTTTATTCTCCAATTCAACGCAAGGTCACAAAGGGAGTTGTCTTTATCATCACGTCTTTCGCGTATGCCAACACATCCCACTGACACATTTGCAAAAAAGCTCATTTTGTGGCGGTGAGAAGTATAACCACGCACCACCTACTCAATCTCTCGCATAAACCTGCTTTTGATCGTTGCAGGCTCACGATCGATGATTGACACCTCAGCATTCCCCGGATCTACAGTTATGACCAACATGCCAGAGCCATGCACGCCAGACCGTATCCCCTCCGCCGTCGATACTGTTTTGACATCGCGCAAACCAGCGCCTGACGCGATCGCTGATAAATCAGTTACCTTCGACGTGGCAGTCGGCTGGCACCCGGTCGATCCATAACACCGGTTATCTATAACAACGAGCAGGTAGTTCTCAGGCGCATGGTTTGCAATCGTTGCAAGCGATCCGAGGTTCATCAGGAGCGAGCCATCACCATCAAGAACCACGACCTTCCGCGATTGCGAGAGCGAGATGCCGAGTCCGACCGACGACGCAAGCCCCATCGAGCCGAGCATGTAAAAATGCGTATTCTTATCGTGGAGCGCATACAGTTCCCTGCTCGGAAATCCGAGATTGCAGACCACAAGTTCATCTGTCAGTTCTTCAGCGATCATCTCGATTGCATGCATGCGTTCCATTGTACTTACATCAGTGATTTCAAGGATATATCAATCCACCCATACCAGCGCCAAACTTCACCCCCCCGACCTACTCGACGCTGTCAGCCTTTAACGGTGTTTTCAGAATTATCGTACCGTGCACGGTTATCCGGGTCTTATAGCACATCATACGCTTTGTTCATCTCTTTCATCTTCTTCTCGGCATCCGGGTCTATGGACGCGTCGGGATAATGAAGCATGAAAAGCCTGCGATATGCCTTCTTTATCTCGTCGTGGCTGGCATCCGTGCTTATGTCGAGCACTTTGTAATAATGTGGGTGAGTATCGTGTTTGGCGCTTCCGGCGGGCTTTTCGTAGGATTTGTGTTTTTTCGTGCTTTCTCTAATCCTCAGTAAGGGCAACTCCGATCAGGGCATCCGCCCGCATAATCTGACTC
>JAYEGG010000426.1:0-1564 GCA_034658995.1 Methanobacteriota archaeon
AAGAAGTTGATCCAGAACGTCCAGATCAGTGCGTTTGCGATCCAGAAGACGAGAACTCCGTATCCTGCTGCCCACCCGATGGGCTCATAGAACTGCATGGTACTGCTGAATCCGGCAAATCCTGTGCCGTCGAACCCTATGAATGGCAATGCGAAGATTATGAGCCAGCCCTCGATCCCACTCATCATGGAGGGGATATTTTGCAGGATGTGGAGTGTTGCTGCGGCGGGATATGCGCCGATCGTCATGCCTGCGAATTCAAGGCTTGTGGTGGCGACCACGCCAAGATACCCGCAACTGCGGTCGGGTGAGGAACCAAGCGCCACAAAGGTGGCGTTACCGTCTGCAAAGAACATCTCCACGGTTTGATTTGGGGCGGTTGTGTTCAAGAACGCAATAAAATCGGTGCTATTATATATCGGGGTGTTGTCGATCTGTGTTATGGTTGTATCTGTGGTGAGGTTCGCTCTTGATGCGGCAGAATCCTCGACAACCTCCCAGATCGTGACCCCGCTCTGCATAACTGCATCGTCAGCTGAAAGCACGAAGACTTCGCGCGTCTGCTGCTCTTGTACGTGCATGGTCAGCGGAACAGCCTGTGATCTGGTAGTCATGTAGATATAGAAGTCGTGCGCACTCCGGATCGTGGTATTGTCAACCTGTGTGATCACCATGTTCTCTTTTATGCCAGCCTGCGCAGCGACTGAGTCTTTGTTGACTGATGCGATCGTAACATCACTGAGCGGGGCTATAGCGCCGAGCACCGGACCGAAAAGAAGCAAGAACAGAATTGCCGCAACAACAAAGTTCACCATAACGCCTGCTGCAAGTATTCTCATCCGTGCGTGCCTTGGCGCCCCACCCTCCCTGACAGGGCTTTCTTTCGGCACATCGCAGACCGCTCGATCGTAGCCAGACCCCATTCCTGTGGATCCAGCGTCAGAACGATCCGGTTTCTTCTTTCCAAACAGTTGCTCTTCGTCAGGCTCTGCAAATCCACCGATCGGGACGATCAGGGTGAGCAAACCCATGGATTTGACATCGATGCCCTCAACCCTGCACAGAACCGCATGTGCGAGTTCATGCACCACGAGAGTGACCGCAAGCCCGATTGCACCCCAGACAAGAGGGATGTACTCGTTCACCCCGGGAATTAAGAAAATATTCTGTGGGGCATTGTATTTTCCAGGGGGCAGCATCGTGCGGTCAAATATTGACTGCAACATCGCATAATCGGTCATGATCACCAGCACAAACATGATAAACATCCCGATCAGCATAACTGGTATGCCGATGTTTGCAAGGATCTTCCAGAACCTGCGCGGGCGTGCCAGCACCGATAGCAGACTTTGACCGCGTCTGGTGCGTATCATCAGGATGGGTCCAAACGCAGTGATGTTATAACGCTCCAAAACGCCTTGCTTATTTAAAATAGCGATGATGAGCCAATATACCATCAAAATAACAAGTGTGGCGTTTAAAGCATTCACGTTACCGTTTTTCAATCTGTATAGTATTAATACTTTGCGCGAATGCTTTGGGCAGGCGTCTGATCACAGCGGAT
>JAYEGG010000427.1:0-1560 GCA_034658995.1 Methanobacteriota archaeon
TAAATCTCGCGTGCATCTCTCGGTTAATAGAATTGAGATAAGCCATAGTAACCAGAAAGTAATAAAATCACTAACATCGAGGGATATTCCTTATTTACTTGATTTATCACAGAGATCGATTTCACGGGAATCACCAAAGAGCCAAAAGTTTCCCGCGTGAGATCAAGCGTTCACCGCACGAACCCGGGGGAAGTCACGCCCCTATGCAAGCCCCGCGATCTCATCCACAAGCGTAGGGAAGTGATCCAGTGTTTCAGGTAGTCGATCCATATCAAAGCTGTTTGCCTGTTTGAACAGGTTATCGCCCCAGTTTGTGAGTGAATCAAGATCATATTCCTGCCCCAACCCCCGGATTTCCTCTGCAAACCGTTCGATCTCGCTAATGATGGCTGACCCTTGTATCCGCGCCCAGTCCGCCATGATTTCGTCGTTTAGCGTATTGAGCAGTTCCGGAAGTCTGGCTCTCACTTCCGGGGTGATGGTATCAGGCACCCGATCATGCAGAACCGGCGCGGGTTCTCCCATAGTGTGAGGCAGAAAACGCATTAATTCAGACAGCAGTTCTGTTTTGCTCACCGGTTTTCGCAGATAACCATCGCAACCTGTGTCCCTGACTTGTTCCTCGTCTTCTTTCATGGCATAAGCGGTCAAGCCGACAACGGGGATGATCTTCAGGTCATCATCGCCTTTTATGATCTGGGTGGCTTCATATCCGTCCATGTCCGGCATTTTCATGTCCATCAAAATAAGATCTGGCTGATGTTGCCGGGCAAGATCCACGGCTTCCCTGCCGTTCGCCGCATCCACGACTTTAATCCCGCATGGTCCGAGATAGCCCCTGATAAGAGACCTGTTGGTCATGACGTCATCAACCACCAGAACAGACGGCTTATCAAATGTCACGGATTTAAGACCGGGCATACTCTCAGCTCCGGTTTGCTCAACAACAGATGCGACAGCAACACTTCTGAGTTTGATCTGAAACGTGCTCCCTTTTCCAACCTCGCCCTCAACCAATGTCTCGCCGTCCATCAGATCAACCAGTCGTCTGGTTATGGCTAATCCGAGACCGGTACCACTATGCTTAAGAGTTGCTTCCTCATGTTGCCTGAAAGCCTCAAAGATCTGCTCCCTCTGATCTTCGGGTATGCCGATTCCGGTATCCTTCACGGAAAAGATGAGGTCCAGTCTTGAGAGGTCCTCTTCCGTATACTTCTTTCGGACCGATAGCCTGATATATCCGCTATCTGTGAACTTGATGGCGTTACCAACCAGATTGATGAGAATTTGCCGCAATCGCACCTCATCCAGCAGCAATGATTTGGGCAGGTCAGGATCGATCTCTATCTGGAATTCCAGTCCTTTTTCTTTGATTTTCCAGTAAAATATCTGCCCTATCTCGTTAAAAATGGTGTGTGGGTTGACCGGTTCATAACGCAGTTCCAGTTTGCCAGCCTCGATCCTGGAGAGATCAAGGATGTCGTCGATTATCCTGAGAAGCGATTTGCCGCTGGAAGCGACTGTGGATAGGTACCCGCGCTGCTCTTCGTCGGTTATCTT
>JAYEGG010000428.1:0-7143 GCA_034658995.1 Methanobacteriota archaeon
TCCTGCCCAAAACTTTAGTATAAACAAATCGATACATTGTATAGTGATGGTTTCCAATCGTTCGGGTGTGGACACGGTTCAGAAGATAAATGATGTGCTGGCGCAGATCGGGGATGATCTGCAGAGCAGGCATGTGGCATTCGGAAAAGAGCTGAAGAAGATAGCTCGCGGGGCTGATCCCGTGAAACTTATCATCTGGGTCGAAGAGGGCAACGGGAAGGTGGCAAAAGAGGTTCTAACGCTTCCTCGCCAAATTTTCGAGCCGGGCACGAAGCGGTACAGTATGTTGGTTGAGTATGTGGCGGTCTGCCTGAACATCAGGGGCGAGATTCTTGGAATGCGGCGGATCGGTGTAGAGACTGGTGCCGGTGTTGATCGGGACCGGTTTTTTGCGGACGTGAAGACGTATTTTGAGCGGGAATTTTTTATCACACTTATTGATGCGAACTTTGGCAAACCGATCGAATGGCAGAAAGGAAAGCTCGAGCAGGGCAAGACCCGGGTTGGGCAGGTCAGATCAGGGCGGTACGAGCAGGGTAAGGCGATAGGGCTGATAGTCACCGGGACTGACATCAAAACGGTCGCCCTTGAGAGCGGCGACATCGTGTACCGCGAGCAGATCACCATCAGCCCGGAAAACCCCCTGGGAGCGGTGATTGAGGAATGTATCGTCAAGGCAGCCAGCGAAATTGAGGTCAGCCACATCGAGGAGGAGAACATCTACATAGGGGTTCCCGGACCTGTGGATCCATGGGGAAACATCACGCGACTGTCAGAATCAGCCGGAGTGACTAAAGAAGAGCTGGAATTGCTGCAAAAGAAGTATCCGAAGATTTGTTTTATCAACGACGCCAATGTGGAGGCAGCCTATCACAGAATCGTCTGGGCGGGAGATATCGGTACCAATCAGCCAACAGTCAGTCTTGTTTTGCGGAAAGGCATTGGATTTGCCATTCTTGTAGATGGACAGTCGTTATCCTGGGTCGGTGCCCCGATGGAGACTCATTTCAGGGCAAACTTCGCAGATGACGCGCCGACCTGCAACTGCGGCATGAAAGGCTGTCTCGAACTCTCCTCCGGGTGGTTGGTTAGCCGTTTCCGGCATCTGATGTCAAAGAGCAGCATCGAACTTCCGCATAGTTTAGTGGTGCAAGGATCAGTGAACAGTGGTGAAGAAGGAGATGTGTGTCTGCTGGCAAGGGATGTTGCTGACCTCCTGAAATACAGTGGTGGCGGTGGAGCAGCATCAAAGATTGCCGCAAAGGTGTTTAGAGAGTATGGATCGAATCTTTCGATTCTATTTGGAGAACTGGCACGGCTGATGGGCGTCTCAGGATTCTGGGTGGTGTTCAGTGGTGGCATGGCTTATCAACGCAGTCAAAGAGAGGAAATCATTAAGGGATTCGCAGATGGGATTGATAGTAAATTCCCCGGGCTCAGGGTAGAGATACTTCGCCGAACAGAGGAGACTAAAGCGGAAGATGACATAATCCGGTATGAGCGAACTCCTGAAAACTGGCAGGGTGCTGTCGGTGCGGCTCTCTGCGCGCTGCAGGACAAGCAGATGAAGATGGGGATGGAACCCCATGTAAAAATGATGATAGACGAAGCGGAAGAAGCTGTTTCATCCAAAATAGCCGAAATATTCCACACAGAAAGAAAACTGTCTGTTCAGACCCTCGTTGGTGCAGCTGGCGCGTCAGGTGGTGGCAAATCATATTTTATCAAGACGGTGCAGAACCGGCTGGAGGAACTCAGTACAAGCGATAAACATCTCCAGGGGATGAAAGCTGAGGTGATAATGATGGACGATTACCTGATACAAAAAGAGGATCGGAAGCGAGGTGGAATCCGGGCGAAATATTCTCTCGAACGGTTATGGGCTGATCTGATGGCATTGAACACGGGGCATACGATCTACCACCCCATATTTGATCAGGTCTCTCGCGTGAGATATACGCGGTTCGGACGATTTCTGGATGAAAAAACCGGCAAGTTTGGTTATCTGTTATCTGAAAAAAATACAGGGTTGTTTCGCTGGATTAATCATCTGACTGAATGGTCCGGCGAGGCAGTAGTGAAATTGAAGCCTGGTAAGAACACAATCATCATCGTCGATGGTATTCTGTCGCTGGATAATTCTGTGATCAATAAATTGTACTATGATTACCGCATTTTTGTACATGCACCATGGATATGGAGGCTCTGCGCTGCAATTTCCAGAGCACAGCAGGAAAATTGGTATGAAGGTGCAAATACCGCAGATATCATCGAAAAATTCGTGTTTAAACGACCTGAAGAGGAAGCCATCATAAACGTCACATATCTGGATGCAGATGTAATGATAGAGAACGACTTTTACGAGAAGAGTGTAAATTCCACCCTGGAAAAACTTTTGGGGGACGTATATGCGAGTCTTGACAAAACCCTGCATGCCCAGTACTATATTGTTTATGCACTTATGGAAGATCACGGCTATTGTGCAAAAGCTATCTTTGAAGAGAAACTCGAAAGTATAAACGAGTTAATCCTGGAAAGCCGGATAGAGGATATGTATGAAGAGGACGCCGGGATAAAACTCATGGAAAAAATCAGTATGAGGGTAGAATCTTGTGGTTACTACCGTGATTGCTGATCTACGCCCTCATGCCCGCGCATGGCGCGACATGCCCTACAGACCCGCCGCATCGGATCGCTTCTCGCAGTTCCATCAAGTAATCATCCATCTGCGATAGTCTGGTGCACACCTGCCGTTCATCATCGGTGGTCTCGATGATTTCAGCGATTCCACCATTTTTTGTGACGATACGTCGCTTTGTCATCAATGCAAGTACCGGATCATGTGTCACGACCAGGACGATTTTTCCTTTTCCGGCTAGGAGCTCTAAAGCCGCTTTTTTCTTGATTCCGGCATTTTCGATCTCGTCGATCAGCACCACTGGCGAATCGCTGATGATTGCGATGTCTGCAACCATCAACGCCCTCGACTGCCCGCCGCTCAGGATGGTTAGCTGGCTATCTGCAGAAATGGGCTCTCCTGTCAGGTGGTTCGCGGTTTCGATCGTTCGTTCAGGCGTATCCGAGTTTTTGCCCCTGCTTTTTGCGTGCATCCTCAGGAAATCGATAACCGTCATATCGGCAAGAAAACGCATGTTCTGTGACAACTGGGCGATTCTCTTTTTTTTCGTATCCATCCTCAGCCCATGATCCGGTTCTTCCCCGTTGATCAGTATTTGTCGCTTTGAAGGTGTATCTCGCCTTGCAAGCTGTTCGATGTCTGAGATAAGCGTGCTTTTGCCAGAACCTGTCGGACCCACGATGCCAACGATCTCTCCGGACCGTATATGTATCTCATCGATAGATTCCGGGTTGCAATCCTTATCGATACCGCCTAAAATCGTGATATCTGAAATATCGGTCATAGTATCTCCATAATCTCATCTAAAATCTCATTCGTCGAATTATTCGGGTCATCCGGACGGTTCAGATCATTCAGATCGTTTAGATCGTTTAGATCATTTAGATCATTTGCACCTACCACAAGATCAGCGCCCAGATGGTTGGGTGAATAGTCCTCTTTTAACCGGGCTAACCCACCTCCTGTGATATTTAGCAGAATCGTATCATCCGGATCGATTGAACCTGCATCTACCGCCCGGCACAGCGCGGCAACTGCAATTGCAGCCGGACGCAGGATATCCACGCCCTCAGCAGACTCGAACCGCTGCTTTGCGTCACGCGCTTCATCATTCTCGATCGCGTAGACCTGCCCATCGGTTTTCAAGAGCGCGTCTGCGACCCCGCCTTTGATGCCGTACGGCGGGTGTCTGTTGGACAATATGTCAGTATACGTCTCTTCGATCCGGGATTTGTCCGGAACGTCCTCAGGTGTGATTACGTTCCTGTTGTCAGACCATGCGTTGAAGATCGGCGCAAACGGGGAACTCTGGGCTAAATGGAGGTGCGGCATTTGATCTCCGAATCGCCCATCTCGTATCAGCCGGATGGAAGCTTCCCACGCGGCAATGCCCCCGGTTCCAGAGCCAATCGCCTGGAAATAATGTTTCGGGAGCGTTTTCATCCGCAGCACCGCATCGAGCATCACGATCCCCATGCCATCCCGCCGGGCGACATTCTTTGCGCCGCCCTCGTTTCTGAACCCGCCGATGGATCCGATACGGTTGCCGAGCATGATTGCATCATAGTAGTCGCCATCGACCGCGATCACCCTGATGTTGTCAGGGACCTCGTTTGTGATCCAGAGGCGGTTCATGCATGGCACTGGTATCACGATGACCAGCGGAAGACCTGCTTCTGATGCGGTCTGGGCAAATGCCCGTGCGGTGTTGCCAGCGGAAGCGACCGCAAAGGTCTTGTTGCCGTGTTCAATTGATCGCTGGAGTGTTGCTGGTGATTCAAGCTCTTTGAAGCTGCATGTTTTGATATAGGCTCCGCGTTCTGGCAGATATCCACTGAAACTGATGTATAGGTTGTGCAGTCCGAGTTCCTTCGCAAAACCATCGCTCCGGTACGTGACAGGCGCATCTCCTGAACCCATGCTGCCAGAAACCGGAAGCCAGTCGTGGAACTGCCAGATCCCGGGCAGATTCTTCAGGGTGAGCGTACGTTTGGCGTACTCGGTGCGGAGCAGCGCGTTATCGTGGCAGCCGAGAGTGTAATGATCCTCGACTATGTGGTTGCACTCTAAACATCGCAGTTGGTATCTACCCATGCACCGGACTTACTGACCCCCGGGTATATAAGATTATCCAATCTTGAGAAAATTTTAGCCTTATTATGTGAAAATCTGGAGGTGACTGGCAGAATTATGTTAAAATATGGGTTGCTGTTGCAGTTCATGTCCCGGTGGTGCCCCATATCGTATAAGTGCGGGCGGTCTACAGGGGGGCTCACGCTACCAGGGTTGCAGAAGATCCTGTGCTGCAGAAAGAAGATGCTCATCCCTACGGCAAGTGTCGTGTCTCCAAACCAAAAACAAACCTACGTTTCAACTCCACACTCAAAAATAAACCGGAAAATAGAAGTATAATGAGGACCGATACGTTATAATGACAAATAAAGCATTATCTGTCATCAAAAGATATATCAGTCACCTACAACTTAAACTTTCCAATTTTTCAAAAAGTGATCCGGACACCGGTAAAATCATAGCAGAGAGGTTTACTGAGGGAACACAACCACACGATATAAATGAGGGACTGGTACTCCTCCCCCGGAAACCATTTCGATATCGTAAACCCGATTTTCCCATTATGTGGATCGAATCATGTAACGTTTGAGATGTTGTTAGATGATTTGTATGTGTTTAGCCAGGGCGAAAAACCACGAGATTACACAAGATTTCACGAGATTAACACAGAAATCTTGTGGAAATCAGTGTAATCTTGTGGTTCCGTATGTATTTAGCTGCAATCTTATAGTTAGCTAAACACGTACGATGATTTTAGTGTAATTCCATCCGTTTTGCAGAAGTGTATCATGAAAAAGATAATTCCAGACTTTGATATGCCAATTGCGTCTATGCAATATGGTTTGATTGCACGGACAAGCAATCAGTGCGAGAATTACTATTGGCAGACCGATCCCGGGGGGATAAAGCACAAATACCGGACATCGCCGGGGATGTTAGCATATCTTGCCAGAAAGATGGGATATTGGACCGCGAAATTTGGGGCCGGTACTCGAACACCACGTAATGTAACAGCTCCTATCAGGGGGTAATTTTATATACCATGGGTACCATACTCATTATTATCATAATAATGATCTGAAGGGGTCGTATTGGGGTGAGCGAAAATGAAAAACGTAACGAATAACGAACAAATAGAGCAGATAGAACGCATAGAAAGGCTGAAAGAAGAGAAAAACGCGATTATTCTCGCACACAACTACGAAAGGGCGGAAGTCAGAGCCGTGGCAGATGCCGTTGGCGGCTCTTCAGGACTCACCAAGGCAGCAAACGACGCAAGCGCCGATCTAATAATCGTCTGCGGTGTCGATTTCATGGCGGAGATGGCAGTAGTGCTAAATCCGGATAAGAAAGTCATCACACCCGTGCGAAATGCGGTCTGCCCACTTGCACGGCGACTTTCGCGGAATGATCTCTATATGGCAAAGAAAGAGAATCCGGGTGCAGAAGTCCTCCTCTATATGAACTCACTTGCAGATACGATCGCCATGGCTGACTGCGTCTGCACCGCTGCAAACGCGCCCCCGATCGCAAGAACTATGGGCGGGGATTCGCCGATCCTGTTCGGTCCTGATTACGGCGTATCCTATTACATACGCAAGGAAACCGGAAAAGAAATTATCACCCTTCCCACCAGCGGGTTCTGCCCGGTTCACCACAAAATATCGCTCGTTGACCTGACACATGCACAAGAGATACACCCTATGGCACAGGTCGTCGCGCACCCGGAATGCCGCCCAGAAGTCCAGGATCACACGGATTATATTGGTTCAACCAGCGGAATAGTTAGATTCTGCAAAGAATCCGATGAAACCGAATTTTTGGTGGCAGCCGATGTCGGGCTATCTGATATGCTCCGGAACGAGGCACCGGACAAGACCTTCTATCCAGTATCCGAAGCTACGATCTGCGCACGCATGAAGGCGCCAACGCTTGCGAAAGTTGAAGATGCACTCGTTACAGAAAGGTTTCAAGTCACGGTGCCAAAAGAGATCGCAGATGCCGCGAGAATACCAATCGAGAGAATGCTTGAATTGCCATAACGTGCTATGTTGTAGCCCACTAACAATCTTCAAACGTCCCGACCGGGACTCGAACCCGGGTCCAACGCTCCGGAGGCGCTGAGGATATCCGCTACCCTATCGAGACTTTTTGTATTGTGGTTATGATGTGGAGCGGTCTTATCAGATAAGGATTGCGTCTTGCCTGTGGCAGTCGCGCCACCACTGTGTTGCCAAGCGCGCTGAGGTTGTCGATTTTTAGGGTTGCAGAAGTGAATTTAGCAGAATGTATGTGTTTAGCCAAGGCGAAAAACCACGAGATTACACAAGATTTCACGAGATTAACACCGAAATCTTGTGAAAATCTGTGTAATCTCGTGGTTCCGCATGTATTTAGCTGCAATCTTATAGTTAGCTAAACACGTACAGCAG